>VSJD01000264.1 GCA_008636095.1 Kiritimatiellota bacterium
ATGGATCAACCCGTAATCCGTGGGCCAGATTCCGTTGTCGGGGTCCGTTTTGGAACCACAGGATCACCTGCAGCATGGTCTCCATGGTCTCCCGGGAGATAAAGCCGGACCGGCATTGCATGCCGGCATCACGAATCCAGAAACTGGGATACTTGTCATCGCCGCCCGGCACATAAAATACGAATGGCTGATCCGTCACGCCGGGCACGGAGATAGCTGTCCGTTTGCATTTGGCGATAATGGTTTCCGTGTGAGCTTCAAACCAGGTGTAATGGTCCAAATCGGGGAATACAGGCATGACACTATCCTTTCTTTGATGATACACCACCACGCGCCGTGGTAGATAGCCTATAAAGCATCCTTGCGGGTTGCACCCATTGGGGGCTTCAGTTTTCTTGTCAAACGATCGATAACATCCAATTGTGTTTGTGCTTCGTTGGAAGTGGAGTCTTCCGCAGAATTTGTGGGTAAAACTATCAGATTTAATGAACAATAGGCACGCTAAAAATACATGTTTTTACGAGGCTTTAAATCCATCAAGGATTTTGTGCGCATGCTGCGCCGTCATCAGCCGCTGGTCATAAATTGGTTGAAGGCTGAAAATCAGTATTCCCAGGGCATTGTTGAGATCCAAGAAGTCTTTACAGACACTGCCAAATATGTAACAAATGCCAAACCATGCGGTCAATAATTTAAGGGGAGCACGGCCATGATTCTCGTGATCAGCATGCGGAACCGGAAGGACTATGACCATCGCGATGGGGCCACCGGACTTAAACGCCGGGTGGAGCAGTTGACCGGTAATCCGGTTTTAACGATGCACTACGCGGACGCATGCCCGGTCACGGTCCGGGCCGTCAATCCCCAAGCCATCATTATCACCGGCTCGCCCGATCCCTGGCCGACAATCCGCGTGTCGGATTTATACGGCATCAACGACCTTTTGCACGCCACGAAAATACCACTCCTGGCCATCTGCCAGGGCCATCAATTGATTGGACACAGCTTTAATCGAGATCTGCGCAAGGTCCGCCGGTTGCCGGATGAGCCGATGCGCAAATGCCGTCCCGGAGAGCCGGATACCGGCGCCGTCAAGGGCCATCCGGGCTATTACTATGCGGACGCCTTTGTGGAAGTGAACATTCTGCGCGCGGATCCGATCTTTGCGGGTTTGGGCCGGCGTGTCCGGGTTCGCGAAAGCCATCGGTGCGAGATCAAAAAACTGCCGCGGGGATTTATCCACTTGGCGAAAAGCGCAGACTGTACCTATGAAATGATCCGGCATGGCGCGCGGCTGTTATATGGCATGCAATTCCACGCCGAACGCTGGGAAAAGCCCTATAAGGAGGGCCGCACGATTCTGGTCAATTTCTTTCACCTGGCCGGGGTGAGGAGCGTGAAGACGGATGCCTGACCCCGCGCGACGCGGGGCAAGCGCCAGATTTATCCCGCCGAAGGCGGGACGCCGGATACCAGACCGGAAGATAGAAGACAGATGCCTGATGCTGGAACGTGAAACATATCTCGGGAAGTGTGGCGCGGTGTGAGTCATTGCGCATTAATTCTGCGGAAGACCCAAATACCTGTAGGAGCCCCTTATGGAAAACCAACCGACAGTTTCTTGCGTCGAAACGCAAGTTACGAACGAATACGGCATAGGCATGCGGATCGCGATCGTTTTGGCGTTCCTGATCCTCATTCCCGTTTTATTGCCGATAGCGTTCGTTTTGCTGGGACTCCTTTTTTCGTTTTATCTGGCGGGAATCGTTGTTTTCTATATCATCGAACGCACGACGGCACCGAAAGGGATGTACGGCGATCCCCATATTAAATTCCAATGGCTGCGGGCCTTCATTAACAACGTAATCGCGTCTAATGTCCCACACTGCCAGGCGCGATTCCGGCGGTTCCTGTTCCGGCTCAGCGGGATCACGATCGGCAAACGCGTATTCATCGGCATGAACGGCTATATGGAGGATTATTGTCCGGAACACGTAGTGATTGAGGACAACGCCACCATTTCGTTCCGGGTCACGTTCGTCGCCCATGGCGTGAAGCGGGGAAAGAATCTACGTGTTTTGATCCGCTCCGGGGCGTATGTGGGCGCAGGGTGTGTTATCCTGCCGGGCGTAACGATCGGGCGCAAAGCCGTTGTCGGCGCCGGCTCGGTCGTGGTCAAGGATATCCCCGACGGCGCAGTCGCCGCCGGCAACCCGGCCCGCGTCCTCCGCTGGCTCGAAGGCTATGGGCCGGACACATTAGCGGGAAAGGCGCCGATTGTGCCGGTGTGCAAGTCGGAAAACGTTAATTTGTGAAGATCACAAGAAGTTCGCGATGACAAAACTGAAAGTAATGGAGGAACATGAGATACACGAGAATCCGTTTGTAGAGGAACTCCACAAAAATGGAATTATGAATGTGGCGTAGAAACCTTCATCTTAATTAGGGGCGGACATTATGGGTGCAAGAACATATAAATTCAAAATGTTCTCGGAGGATTATTTCAGAGTCATCAATCAGGCTGGCGTGCGGCAGCGCGTCGCTCTTTGCGGTATTGATTATCCCGGTTGCTGGGACACGAACCTTTCGCCCGACGGCATCCTGTACTACGCTGCGTCCGACGAGTCAGGCCGCGCGCGCCACACACGGTTGGTTGCCTATGATTACCAGACCGACACCGCGAAAATATGCGTCAAGGCGGAAGAGGTCACCCTGCCGAAAGCGCGCCAGCTTCCGGTTACAAAGTTTCACGAGTCCATAACTTTTCTTCCAGACGGCAGGATTTTCGCGACAACCCACTCGACCGACCGCGCCCCGGCGCATCCCGAATGGATGCCGTTCGCCCACCACACCCATATCTGGGAAGGCTGGCCGGGTTCGACGATGGTGTGCTACGATCCCAAGAACGGCAAGGTTGAAAACTGGGGGGTTCCCGTCCCCCGCGAGACGATCTACGGGGCCACCTACGATGCGAAGCATAATGCCGCCTACATGATCGGGTTTATGCGTGGCCATGTGTACCGCTTCTCGCTGGACGACCACAGTGTCAAGGATTTAGGCAAGGCGGCCGAGCTATACTGTTACCGCCTCCATGTCGGCCCCGACAAACACATCTACGGTTGTACAAAGTCGGGTTATTTATGGCGTGTCAATGTG
Organism: Kiritimatiellota bacterium; assembly: GCA_008636095.1. Lineage (GTDB taxonomy): Bacteria > Verrucomicrobiota > Kiritimatiellia > JAAZAB01 > JAAZAB01 > VSJD01. The sequence continues at coordinate 3,157 of VSJD01000264.1, forward strand.
GACACGGAGAAGCTTGAAGATCTTAACTGGCGTGTCCCCGCCTATCCTGGCAACTACTGCAACAACACGTGGTACCGTTATATGTCCCAAGCCCACAACGTGGATGACCACACAATGATATTTTCCACTTACTGCGCGGACGAGTTTTTCATGTTCGACACCGGCACGCTGAAGATCAGAGCGCTCGGGCGCAATGCCCCCTTTGACGAGTTTGTGGATTTCATGCCGACAACCAAGGGCGTGAATGAATTTGCGATGGATAAATATGGCGTCCTTTGGTATGCAATGCACATTACTACCTTACAGAAGCCTGCCAACGATTTCCGCAACTACGAGACGCCCAGCTATCTGATGCGCTGGGATTATTTAAACGGCGAACCACCCGAATGTCTCGGCGCGGTGGGCACCGTCAAATACATGCACGCTCACACCTCCGGTGTCTGCATTGATAAGCAGCGGGATATTCTGTTCATGATCGGCCTGCACGCTGGGGGTCTAAGTGTCCTCTGCGTGGACCTTGAGAAGTTCCGCCCGCATAGGCATGAACCTGGTCCGGTGTCCACTGATCAATTATTCCGCCCCAAGGACATGACGCCCGAACAGATCGAGGTTGCCAAGAAACGCGGCAAGGCCACCGAGGAGGTCACCGCGGCGAATCCGTTCTACGCCTTTCCCATCGAAAATGTTACGCCGGTGCGTATTTGGCGGCATGTGCCGCACACACACATCGAGGACTCGAAAATCATCGGTCTTGTGTGGGATGAGGGCAACCTGCTCCACGGCATTTGTGGCGGCAAGACCAAATACTGTTTCACAATCAAGGCCAAAAAGGTTGACACCTTCAAGCCATTTGATAAAGCGGATGCGAAATACAAGGTGTGGCTCCTTGCCAACATCTACCCGCGTGCCTGCGTTTTGGACGACAAAATAACACTGCCGCATGTTGTTGGACGCCAATATATTGCAAAAGCATCGGCTGTCGGTGACTGGAACGGGGGCCGAAAGATTGTGGGGACAAAGGACGGCCTGCTGGCCATTGTCAGTGGATCGGATATTTTCGCCCTGGGCAACGCCGCCGCCTACGGTCCGGTGCGTTGTCTTTACGTCAATGCGCGCAAAACCCGCCTGTGGGGTACCGCCGGCGACGAGGAAGACCTGGGGACGGTGTTCTATTATGACGACAAGGTGGGACTCAGACAGCTTGGCTTCCTCATCTACAACATCCATGGCTACTTCGACGGCCCCTCGGCAAGCAATATTCTTTCAAGCATAGCCGTCAGCAAGGATGAAAAACTTGTCGCCGTCGGCGGCGCCGACCGGATCGGCTCCATCCATATCGCCGACCTCAAATAAATAAAAGTAGATAAAAATCATGAACTCTTGTCGGGCCAGTCTTCGCCGCCACCACCAAGCAACCGGCGGTGTATCGCCGGTTATTCCATAACCTTATCGCTTGTATCGCCCACGATCTTGTCCTCTTCCACTTGGCGCCATTTCGGACTGGCCACTTTTTCGCTTAACAATGTACGATCAAATTATGCTGGGAAATCAATATCAATTGTCAGGTTGTCGGGAAAATCCTGCCATAATATCCGGTCGGATTTGATGCTTTTTCCAGCAACTTTCAATTCAGCAATTTTTTCTCCATGGCCATGATAATGAATATCAATTTTTTTACCCATCAGGCGGATGCCAATTTCGGTATCAGCCAGCTGCTGTGGTATATGCGGCTTGAAGGTAATTCCCTGGAAATCAGGATGAAGGCCGAATACGCCGCAATAGAGAGTCCATAATATTGAACCGCCGTCTGATAAATAAGGTTCTGTACCTGCGCCGGTTGCTTCTTTTCCATCAATCCAGGTATAAGCGTTTTTGCCGGTAAGCCAGTGCCTCTTGCTGAAAAGATGAGGCTGTGGACATGTCCAGTCTATATAAATCGGCGTAGCGGAAAGCCGGTCTTTTTCCCACTGGGCTGTCAGGTCGCGCAGCATGATCCAGGCCGCTTTTCCACCCAGACCCGCGGCGCGTGCATAAAGCTCGTAGGAGGCCGGACCAAGGAACACCCCGCCATTAAGCCAAACTCCGAATTCAGTTGTACCGGCATATGTTCCGTCAGTAACCGGATCAAGATTTACACCAGCGGCAAATATTCGATGATGGTTCGGGTGCGCAAGAAAAGAAGCCATTATTCTACCAACCCGCTCCGATGGTACTATACCGGAGAATATAGCCAGAAAGTTGGTATCCGTAAACCAGAAATCATGTATTTTACCATTGACATCGATCCAGCCGGCATATCTTCCGCTTGCTTCGTTCCAAAGATACTTGTTCACTGATTTTTCAATCTGCGCTGAGCGCCGCCTGTATTCAGCTGCCAGTTCTTTTTTATCAAGAAATTCCAGTAAACTGCCGAACTTCTGAAAAGCAATGTATGCTGTCAAGTTTAAGTATGTGTCCAGATGACCTACCGACAAACAATCATTATATCCTGAAGCTGCAGCGCCGGGTGTGCCGAAAGGAGTTCCCGGCAGAGGGCTGACCAGCAGATTGTCGTAATCATTTGACTGCAGGCGGGTCAGCGATTTTAAAATATTATCCAGATCGGAAAATATCCGGCCGGCAAATTCCTTGTCGCCGCTTTTCAGCAGCTGCCAGCAGCAGCCAAGGACAAATGTGCCATGTTGCGTTGGCGAACCGGTGTCATTTTTTATATGTCCGCAGGCGTCCTGCCAGACTCCGGAATCGAACAAAGTGACTATCCTTTCCGGGTTGATCCGGCCCTGATCAAGCGTGCGCATTATTTGCTTTCGCCAGCGTTCTTCAATATCTCCCTGATATTCGGACCAGCAACGGCGGTCGGTTATCATGAATCCCTGGGTTTCAAAGTGCATGGCGCAAGGCGCAAAGCAATGCCGGTAGGGATTGTTGCCGAAGAACTCGTGGTCTGCCGAAACAGACGAAAGCAGGTAGCCATCGAAAAATTCTTTAACAAATCTGTTTATTAATGGATTTTTAGAGGCGAATGATACCGGCGAAAGCGAGCCTTGCGGGACAACTGAAATATCCAGAATCCAGGAGTTTTCGCCGGGTTCCAGACATGCAGGCCCCGAAGAAAAATCATGCGAACTTATTCCGATTAAAACATGCGAGCAGTAATGTTGTTCAATATGATATAAGCCGGTATTGAGTTTGAATAATAAATCCGGATAAGCAGGCGAACCATGCGCGTAAAATCCGGGCAGCTCCGCGGAAGAATGATATCCAACGACACGTCGTTTGGATCGCTCTTCATAGGAGGAATATTCGGTTCGGCATCCATTAGCCGGGTTATGATTTAATCTTAAATCCGGTTTTGACCACAGGGAAAACTCGCGGACACAGTGCAATCCGAAAGGCACATCGGTAACAAGTTCCGTTCGGCGAGTGACCGTGCGGTGAACCTCGATCCGGAGAATTTCTCCCTTGGCGCCGGTCAGGGAAAAATGAAGATCGACCAAAGCAAAATCCCCGACTTGAATGTTTTGCATGGCCAGCACCATTTCGTTTTTCAAGGAAGCCGAGGCTGTATGGCCGGCGCTGTTACGGGAAGTATTGATTCCATATTTTGTTTCGGAAACACTCAGACCGCCCAATCCTTCTGTTAAAATTTCCTGGCAGTATTCAGCGCGGCCTGCCGGATCCGAGCGCAGGCTTGTTATTCTGGGGTGAAGCGTGTCGACTTCTATTTTCCAGAAGCCGCTTTGAAGTATTGCATAATTATTCAAGTATTTGGCTGACATTGTTGGCTTTTCTTCTTTGAGACTTATTAGCCGTTAGTAATTGCAATACCAGCTGGCCGACTGGTCGAGCTACGCCTTCTGTGGGCAAGGCAAAGCTCGCGGTTGTTTCCCCGCTGAAACGCTTTTGATTTTGCGGTTGAAGTCGCTTTCGAACTCCTGGTCATGGAGTCGTCTGGAACAAATCGCGGATGGTTTCCGCGCGCCGGATTTTTTTCAGCGCGCCTGAGCGCGTGATCAAGACCTCGGTGCTCCGTGGCCGGTTATTGTAATTGTGCCCCATGGCGTAGGCATGCGCTCCGGCGTTGTGGATGGCAATCAGATCCCCAATCGCGATGACTGGCAACCGCCGGTCTTTGGCAAACTGATCGTTATTTTCGCACAGCCGCCCTACCACGTTCACCGGCTCCTTACGGCCGTGCGGTGGCTTGCCGACTACGGTTACGTGATGGTAGGCGTCATAAATTGCCGGCCGGGGTAGGTCGTTCATGCCGGCATCAATACCCACAAACGTTTTGGAGCTATGTTTCACGACATGGACGCGGCCGACCAGCCAGCCGGTATCGGCCATTATCAAGCGTCCCGGTTCCGCCATAAGCACGGGTTCGCGCAACCCGTAACGTACGCATTGCCTGTCGAAGATGCGGCGGATACCGCGTGCCACCTGGTCGAGGTTCAGGCAGGGCTGTTCCGGGCGGTAGGGAACGCCAAAGCCCCCCCCCACGTTCAGGCATTCGAAATCAATGCCGGTGGCTTTTTTTACTTCGCCGGCAATGGCCAGCAATTTGTCGGCCACCGCCGCGAAGTAGCGTTCGTCGAGCACATTACTGCCGGTCATGGCATGGATGCCGAAGCGCCGGACGCCCAATGCTTGCGCCTGCCGATAGGCCTTCACAACATCGCGCGCGGGCACGCCGAATTTGGCGTCGGGCCCTGCCAAAAACAGGCTTTTCATGCCGCCCTGGCTGATACCTGGATTGACGCGGAACGACAGAAACTTTGGCACGCCGATTTTCCGGAGAGTAGGCAACATGCTGATATCGTCCAGGTTGAAGCGGAAGTGCCCGGTTTTGAGCACGAAGCGAAATTCGGCTTCGGTGGTGTAGTTGCCGGTGTACATTCCCGTGGCGCCCAGACGCCGGGTGATCCAGGCCTCCGCCTCGCTCGAGGCGTCCGCGCCGAAGCCTTCCGAAAAGATAAGGCGTAAGAGCGCGGGATTTGTGTTGGCCTTGACGGCAAAGAGCGGCGTAAAGTTCGGAAAATAGCGCCGAAATGTGTTGCGGAAGCGCTCACAGTTGGCGCGGATGCGGCTTTCCTCGTAAATGAAAAAAGGCGTGGAAAACCGCCGCGCCGCGCTCTGAATCGCGCGCGTGGGAAGATATACGACATTCGGATTGATCCGGGCAGACATGCTGGAAATGATAAATGGTCAATGGTTGATGGTCAATGGCCGAATATTTATGATTTCTCGATTTCGGATTGAGCTTGAAAGAAATCAGCAATCATCAATCCAAAATCAGGCTATTCCGATTTAGCTTCTTCCGCCGTGCTGTCGCCAAACATTTCCGTGCAGGCGTCGTTAATCATATCCAGCGCTTCATCTACTTCGCTGGGTTTTACGGTAAGCGGAGGGAGGAAACGGAGCACTTGTTTGCCCGTGGCCAGGGCGATCAGGCCCATTTCCATTAATTTGTCTTCCAACGGTTTGGCGGAAGCGGCGAGCACGAGACCGAGCATGAGTCCCAGCCCACGCACTTCGGCAAGGTGCTTGGGGTATTTTTCCACCAGCGCCTGTAGCCCCTTCTTGAACCTGGCACCCAGGTCCGAGGCGTGCTGGAGCAGGTTTTCCTGTTCGATGACCTGCAAGGTCGCCAGGGCCGCTGCGCAGGCCAGGGGCGTGCCGCCAAAGGTGGTGGCATGCTTGCCCGGCTGGAATACGTCGGCTAGCTTTGGGTTGGTCACAATGGCGCCGATGGGAAAGCCGCTACCCAGCGCCTTGGCCATCGAAAAGGCGTCCGGCTCTGCATTGAAATGCTGGAACGCGAACCACTTGCCGGTCCGGCCCATGCCGCATTGGACTTCGTCGCACAGGAGCAATAGGTCTTTCTCGTCGCAGAGCGCCCGCAAGCCTTGCATAAATTCGGCCGTCGCGGGAATCACGCCGCCTTCGCCCTGGACCGCTTCCACAAGGATCGCGGCTGTCCGCGCCGTGATCGCTTCCTTGACCGATTCCAGGTCATTGAATTTGGCGTGGACAAAGCCGGATGGCAGGGGGTCGAACCCCTTCTGGACCTTGTCCTGGCCGGTGGCGGTCAGGGTCGCCAACGTCCGGCCATGAAACGAATTTTTCATCGTGATGATTTCAAAGCGGTTCTTTTCATGGCCCCAGAGCCGGGCCAGCTTGATCAGCGCCTCGTTGGCCTCGGCGCCGGAATTGCAGAAGAAACATTTGCCGCCCAGCGCAAGACCGGCGAGCGCCTGGGCCAGGCGTCCCTGGTTTTCCGTGTAATACAGGTTGGAGACGTGCATAAGCAAGCCCGCCTGCTGGCGGATGGCGTCAACGACAACCGGATGACTGTGGCCCACATTCAATACGGAAATGCCCGCCAGGAAATCCAGGTATACCTTGCCTTCGGTGTCCCAGAGCTTGGCGCCTTTGCCTTTGACAAACACGATCGGCCGGCGGGCGTAAGATGGAATAACATGCTCGTCGAACTGTTGAATGATTTCTGTCGTTTTACTCATTTTGAATAATCTCCGTTCCGATTCCTTGATCTGTGAATATTTCCAACAACAATGAATGCGGCATGCGCCCGTCCACGATATGCACTTTCCGGACGCCGGCGGCCAAGGCATCGAGCGCGCCCCTGATTTTCGGCAACATGCCGCCGGCAATCACACCATTCTGGATCAGGCTTTCCACATCGTTGCGTTTCAACGTGGAAATGATTGAGTCCGGATTCTGCGGGTCCCGCAGGAGTCCCGGCACGTCCGAGAGGAAAACCAGTTTGCGGGCGCGTGCAGCCTGGGCTATGGCCGCCGCAGATTCGTCCGCGTTAATGTTATAGATGGCCCCATCCATGCCCCGGGCCAACGGCGTGATCACGGGGATTATGTCCGCTTCCAGGCAGGCCTTAATCGGGCCAAAGTCCACGCCCGTGATTTTACCCACAAACCCGATATCCACCGGCTGGTCCGTGGTTTTGTCAAGGGAGAATGCTTTTTCCGCGCGTATAATGCTGGGACCCTGGATGCCGGTGGCCCGCGCGCCGCGCGCGATCAGAGTTTCCACAATCTCAACATTCACCTCATGGTTCAGCACTTCTTCCACCAGGCGCACGGTGGCCTCATCCGTGACCCGCATACCGTTGACGAATACCGGCTGGAGCCCCGCCTCGGCCATCCGCCGTGAAATGGCTTTACCGCCGCCGTGTACGATGATCGGCCTTAAGCCCACGCATTCCAGGAACGCCGTATCGGTTAGAATAGCGTCGTGGCACGCCTTGTCTTCCATGGCACTGCCGCCGAACTTGATGACCACCGTTTCGCCGCGAAAGGCCTGGATATAAGGCATGGCCTCGATCAGGACGCTGGCTTTTTCAATAATCTTTTGCATGGCAAAAACGTGTTTTTTTTGTTGTCGGTCAATGAATGAGAGTGTAGATGCGGTTCGACAGAACCGCGGATTGCCGTTCTATCAAACGGCCGCTACACTTCTCAGACCTCGGTCCCATTTGATTGCTCAACATCTTCCCATTCACTGACCAATTGAGTTTTTTAGGTCATATACGACGCATTAATATGCACGTAGGTGTCACTGCAATCGCAGGTTGTCATGGTATACGTTGAGCGGCCCAGGTGCAAATCAATCTCGATGCCGAATTCCGGCTTGGCGATGATGGCATGCAGGATCTCCGGCGCCAGGCCGACGGGCTGGCCCCCGCGCACGGCGAATTGTCCATTGTAGGCAATGTCAATCTGGTCCGGATTTACCGGTACGCCGGCATAGCCCACGGCACAGATCACGCGGCCCCAATTGGGGTCGGCGCCGAACCAGGATGTTTTCACCAGGAGCGAATTAGCCACGGCCCGGGCAACTTTTTCCGCCGCGCGTTTGCCCGGAGCGCTCCGGACCGTCACGGTGACCAGCTTGGTGGCGCCTTCGCCGTCCTTGACGATCTGGCGCGCGAGTTCGCCGGTCAGGGCGTTGACGGCGGCGCAAAACGCCTTCCAGCGCGGATGCCGACGGTCTAACGTCGCGTTCTGGGCCGCGCCGTTGGCCAGGAAAAGCACGGTATCATTGGTGCTCCGGTCCCCGTCCACCGAAATTCGGTTAAAGCTCCGGTCAACTGCGGTTGCCAGGCAATCTTGCAGGGCAACCGCCTCCACGGCGGCGTCTGTGGTTAGAAACACCAGCAAAGTTGCCATGTTCGGGTGAATCATGCCGGCGCCCTTGGCCATGCCGCCGAGTGTCACAAGTTTGCCGTCGATTTCCACTTCTGCGGCAATCTGCTTCGGTTTTGTATCGGTCGTCATGATGGCCGTGGCCGCGTCTGCGCCACCGGCCGCGTTGGCGGCACCGGCACCGGCGGGCGCAAGGGCTTTGACGGCCAGGCGAATGCCGGCTTCGATTTTATCCATGGGTAGTGGTCGTCCGATGGTGCCGGTGGAACAAACAAAAACGGCGGGCTCTGCCAACTGCAGGAGGTCAGCCGTCAGCTGGGTCATTCGGCGCGCGTCGCGCATGCCGTCGGTGCCGGTGCAGGCGTTGGCGTTGCCGCTGTTAATGATGATGGCGCGGGCCTGCCGGGCGGCCAGCCGTTCGCGGCACAGCAGGACGGGCGCGGCTTGCACACGGTTCGTGGTAAACACCCCGGCAATGACGGCGGGGGTATCCGAGACCAGCAGGGCCATATCCCGCTTGTCACTTTTGATGCCGGCGGCCACTCCAGAGGCCTGAAAACCGCGCGGAGAGGTAATCCCCCCTGGGGTGGTAACCCCTCCAGGGACCATGGTTATTCCCTTGCGCATAACTGTCCTGAAAAATAATTGCCCGCCGGCTTGTCCGCGAAGGCCAGACACTTCCAGGCGGGCAATGTGACGATCTAACTTTAAAAAATGCGAAGCTTTGTCCTGCTTACCGTTTTGAGAACTGGAAGCGTTTGCGGGCGCCCGGCTGACCGGATTTTTTGCGCTCCTTCATACGGGCGTCCCGGGTGAGAAAACCGCTGTTCTTCAGCACCTCGCGCAGGGATTTGTCCGCTCGGATCAGGGCCCGCGCAATCGCATGGCGCAGGGCGCCGGCCTGGCCCATGGTGCCGCCCCCGGTGAGTTTGGCAAAGACATCAAACTTGACGTCCGTGTTGGTCAATTTCAGTGGTTGGAGCACATAGTTGCGGGCGGACAGCGAGGGGAAATAGTCCTCGAAATTCCGGCCGTTAGCGAGTAGTTTGCCGGTCCCTTCGATCAGTTGCACGGAAGCGACGGCATTTTTACGCCGGCCCGTGGCTTTAATAGCGGCCTGGGTTGTAACCACTTTTTTTCTCCTTATTAAACAAGGGGCTGGGGCTCGCCGGCAACGCTACCTGCCCGCAGTGGCTTCGCCACAGGCGATGCAGGCGGGTGCGTAGCATCGCGGGCAGGGCTCTGGCCGGCGTGGGGATGCTTATCCTCCGCATAAACCTTCAATCTTTGAAATACCTCGCGCATGAGCCGGTTCTTGGGTAACATACGTTTGACGGCGTCATAAATCATACGCTCCGGATTACGCTCGCGCATTACGGATGCCTTGATTTCCTTGAGGCCGTGCCGGTAGCCCGAGTAGTCCGTGTAGATTTTCTGATCATTCTTTTTGCCCGTCAGCTTGACACTGCGGGCGTTGATCACGACGACAAAGTCGCCCGTATCCACGTGGGGGGTGTAGGTCGGCTTATGCTTGCCGCGCAGGCGGTCGGCAATTTTCACGGCGAGCCGGCCCAGTGGCTGGTCGGCGGCATCCATTAATAGCCAATTACGTCGGACGTCTTCCGTCCGGGGTATCGTTGTTTTCACAGTATTCACCTTCCTGTAAATGTAAAAGAAATGAAACCATACGGCAGGCTTATCGGCCTGTCAAACAAAAAAGTTATTTTTTTTGCATGTAGTTTTGTGTTAGCAAAGGGTTTTTAGGTGTGACAAATCGATAGTTATGCCATATACTGAAACTCAATGAAGGATATAACGTCTTTCAGATATAACGTCTTTCACTGAGAGGCTGGTTGTCATGGTGCGGGCCATGCTTGTTATGGCGGTGGTGAGTATGATTCCTTTCACGAACAGTTTCGGGGAGGGCGCGGGTATTTCGGCCGAGGATGCCGGCTGGGCGGCCCGGCGTCAAGCCATGGTCGCGCAATTAAAGGTCTACCACATCACCAACACGTGTGTGCTGACGGCCATGGGCAAGATTCGCCGGCATGTATTCATCCCGGCCGCCTACCGTAACAGTAGAGATGCCTACGCCGACGGTCCTTGTCCCATCGGGTGTGGGCAAACTATTTCCCAGCCGTATATCGTGGCCTATATGACCGAAAAACTGGCCCTTATGCCCGGTAACAAGGTGCTGGAAATCGGCACCGGTTCGGGTTACCAGGCGGCCGTGCTGGCCGAGTGCGGCGCGGACGTCTACACCATCGAAATCATTCCGGAATTGGCGTGCCATGCCCATGCGGCACTCGATGCCGAAGGTTATCAGGGCATTCACATTTTGACCGGTGATGGCCACAAAGGCTGGCCGGAATATAGTCCTTTCGATGCTATCATTGTGACGTGCGCTCCGGATGAGGTGCCCAGGACCCTGGTGGATCAGTTGAAGGAAGGTGGCCACCTGATTGCGCCGGTGGGCCGCGGATCCCAGCGCCTGGTTATCCTGCACAAACAGCACGGCCAGGTGGAACAGGTAGAAGACTTGCCCGTTCGCTTCGTGCCCATGGTGCGGGAATAGAAGAAAGAAGTCAGAAATCAGAGAACGGACAGTATGGGAGTAGTGGAGTAAGGGAGTATGGACGTAACAACAAGACTCCCATACACCCATACTCTCTTACGCCCATACACTTTAGCCATCAACCATTAACCATGCTTTTTTCCCATGAATACATCAGATAATGCCCGGCTCATCGAACAGTTGGATTCCTTCGATCTCGAAGAACGCCGGCAGGCGCTGAAGGCCCTGGCCGCGCGCGACGGCACGATTTTGCCGGAGCCCTTGGAACGCGTCAATATGCATATGCATTCCTTTTTTTCCTACAATACGAAAAACTATTCCCCCAGCCACATTGCCTGGGAAGCCCGCCGTCAGGGGCTGTTCGCCGCCGGTCTTTGCGATTTTGATGTGCTCGATGGGTTGGATGAGTTTCTGGCGGCTGGACAGACCCTGGGATTGCGTGCCACGGTGAATCTGGAAACACGGGCCTTTTTCCACGACTATGCCCAGATGGACATCAATTCGCCGGGCGAGCCGGGGGTCACTTATATCATGGGCGCTGGATTTGCCCGTAGCCCCAAGCCTGGCAGTCGGGTGGCCGCCACGCTCTTGCAGTACCGGCGCCAGGCGGGGGAACGCAACCGGGCGCTTGTTCAGCGCATCAACGCGCATCTGCCGGAAATTGCCCTGGATTACGATGCCGATGTCCTGCCGCTCTCGCCGGGCGCATGTTCCACGGAACGTCACATTATCTGTGCCTACCGGGGAAAAGCAAATACCGCGTTTAAAACGTCGGTTGCCCTGTTTGAATTCTGGGCGAAGCTGATGAAGGCGCGGCCGACCGACGTGGAAACATGGAACCAAAAAATACCGGTCATGGAAGATAAAATCCGCGCCGTGCTGGCCAAGAGCGGCGGCATTGGTTATGAGCGGCCTACCGCAAAAACATTTCCGCCGGTGGATGAGTTCGTGGCCTGGGTGCGCGATTGCCAGGCCCTGCCAATGATGACGTGGCTGGACGGCACATCCCGGGGCGAAGCGGATTCAAAAGCAATGATGGAATGCCTGCGGGAGCAGGGCGTCTGCGCGCTTAATATTATTCCCGACCGCAACCACCGCATCGCCGATCCTGCCGTGCGGGCCGTGAAATTGCAAAAACTGGCCGAGGTTGTGGCCGTGGCGGATAAATTGCAGTTTCCCATCAATATAGGCACCGAAATGAACAAGGATGGTCAGCCGTTCGTGGACGATACCGGCTGTGAAGCCCTGCGGCCTTATCACGCGGCCTTTTTGCGTGGCGCACGCATTATGGTGGGGCAGACTTTGCTTGCGCGCTATGCCAACTTTGCCTATGTCAGCGCCGCCGCCCAGGCCGAGTTTGGCAATAATGCCAGGCAAAAAAATGCTTTTTTCGAAGCCGTCGGCAAACTCCAGCCGCTCACGACTGTTCTATCGGACAAGTTAAGTACCCTGGGTCCGGAAAAGGGCCTGGCCTGTTTGCGCGATTCGGCCCGCCGGGGTTCCTGGTACGTATGAGCCAATCATGTTCTAACAGCCAACAGTCTACAACCTACAGTCTGCAGCCAACAGCCGATATTAAGCCTGGTCGCCTGCGATGCCGTTTGTGGCGGGTAAACTTGGTGTTAGTTCTATCCTGCGGTTGTCTATCTAACGGTTGGTCCGCTGTTCCACCCGCCGTGCCTGTCCCGGCCGGCGCCCTCATGCGGCCGCATCCGTTTCTCGCCTGTTCAACCGGTGAGTTGACCCGCCTTCAAACCGTGTTGCGCGATCATTTGCCGGGTTGTGAGATTCTGGCGAGCCGTATCCGGCAGGCGGACGGCATGCTGAATCAGCCCTTGCGCTTTCCGCCCCGGGGCGCGCGGCATAACCAGTGGTATCAATGCGATCGCTGTCAGACGGCTCTTGAGACCGTGGATGATACGCATCACCGTTGCCCGATCTGTAAAAAGATTTACAGCGGGCCGCCCTATGATGATGTCATCTTCGGCAGGCAACATAGAGAGAACTTCGGTCAAATGACGGCGTGTGCCTGGGCCTATGCGCTGACGGGCAAACGAATCTATGCCGAGCGCGTAGCGGCGCTGTTGACCGGCTATGCCGAGCGCTATCGCCAGTATCCCTTTCGCGGTAATACGCGCTGGAATTTTTTATACGCCTGGGTCACCGGCGGACGGCTTTATGACCAGACCTTGAGTGAAGCCTCAACCCTGGTGACCTCGCTGGCTCCGGCATACGATTTAATTCATGATGCCGGGGTTTTAACGGAAGCGGACCATCAAAAAATTCAGAACGACCTGTTTGAGCCGATGCTGTCCGGCATTGAGAAGAATTTCGCCAACCGGGGCAACTGGCATACATGGCATAATGCCGCCATCCTGTGGGGTGGAGCCTTGATAGGCGACACGCAACGGGTCTCTAAGTCCATCAACGATCCGTACGACGGGTTTCGCTATCATCTGGATAACTACGTCAACCCGGAAGGCATGTGGTATGAAAACAGCTGGGGTTATCATTTCTATGCCTTGCAGGCGCTGACTGCCCAGGCCGAAGGCGCCCGGCGCCTTGGTGTGGACCTGTGGAGCGCACCCCGCTTCCGCGCCATGTTCACATTGCCTGCGGCTTTTACCATGGCGGATGGTTCCCTGCCGCGGTTTGGCGACGATACGCAAGCCTCAGCAACAGGTTCACCCAGTCTCATGGAACCGGCTTACCATACTTGTCACGATCCGGCTATCCTGGCCTTGTTGTCGAATAAGCTATCCTGGGAATCATTGCTATATGGCCGCGATACCAGCGTCACGGTCGAACCGGTGTCGCTGGTCAGTCATGTGTTTCCTCTTTCGGGCTATGCGGTGCTACGCTCGCGCGGTCCGGCGAATATGACCGTGGCTTTAACCTTCAGTCCGTTCGGCGGATTTCACAGCCACATGGACAAACTTAGTTTCGTCTGGTTTGCCTATGGATGTGAACTTGCCGTGGATCCCGGGTGTGCCCTAAGCCAGGCATACCGTTTGCCGATTCATGCCGACTGGTATCGCTCCACGATCAGTCATAACACCGTGATGGTCAATGGCCGGTCGCAGGCGCCGGCCGAAGGCGCCCTGGAGTTTTTCGATACCCGCGAACGCTATTCCGCCGTGGCTGTGCGCTGTGTGCAGGCCTATTCCGGCGTCATGCATCGGCGATTGCTCCTGCTGACCGACCGTTACTTGCTTGTGGCTGATGAGCTCCGGGCCTCCAAACCTGTGCGCTTCGACTGGCTTTATCATCAGCGCGCCAGCAACGTGGTCTGCGAGGCGGCGGGGCAGTCGGCCGACTGGGATCGCGCTAAACCGGGTGGTATTTACGTTAAAAATATCCGGCGCGGCATGAGTGACGGTCCCATTCGCGCCCGGTTTAATGACACGGGTCTTGTAACCC
>VSJD01000280.1 GCA_008636095.1 Kiritimatiellota bacterium
TCCTGTGCTCCGGGCTGCGCTCTGGACTTGACAATGAGCATCATCGTCCGCCATGATAGGATATCTTTTGGTAAAAACTTATGAAACGGTCATTATTCAAACAATTTATGGTATCGGCCCTCTTTGTGTACAGTCTGTCCGCGGACTTGCCGAATGTGGGGCAAATAAGCAAACGTTCCACAACCAACCACGCGGAACGCGTGGTAAGTGCTGAATTTGTCCCGCGTTGCGCGGGACACCCAATTTCGGCATTCGGCTTGGCTGCTAACTGGACGGGGGCGTACTCGTTCGACCTTTGTAATGGCACAGCCATCCGTCATCTGTCGTCCGCCGTCTGCCGTCCGTCCTGGTCGGCGCCGGATCCATTGGCGTATGCACTTTCAGTTGTATGGCCGCTGGATGGTTTTGGCATTTACCCGATGGACCGAGCTTGCGTTCGGTGGAACGTGCTCCCCAGTGTCAGTTCGAAAGCGATGAATGTCCCAACGGATCCTCTCAATGCGGCGTTTCTCGTTCCCCGTTACTGGATGCCCCTGGCCTTGCAGACGAGCGCCTGGCCTGCCTTCGCCGACCTCCCTACGCCTGTCAAAGCTGGCTTCGCCCAGGCGAGAGCACTTCGCCCAGACGAGTCACCCTGGCAAGTTTGGGAACCGGACCAGTCACTGGATGATGCCGACCGATCCGACCGCACGGATATGGCGGCCATGATTCCGCGGTTGAAAAAAATTTTTATAAAGGAAGGCGTGCCTCAACAATGGGTATGGATGGCGGAAGTCGAGTCGGCGCTCAATCCGCGGGCCAGAAGTTCGGCGGGGGCGGTGGGTCTCTTCCAATTGATGCCCGGCACTGCCCGTCGTTTTGGGTTACAAACAACACCATTGGATGATCGCATGGAACCCGAAAAAAGCGCCGGCGCGGCGGCACAGTACCTGAAATTTCTACGCCAGGAATTCGGCTGTTGGTCGCTGGCGCTGGCGGCGTATAACGCCGGCGAGGGACGGGTCAAGGAAATCATGAAAAAACGCAAGGCCCGTACGTTTAACGAGGTGGAGCGCTATCTGCCCTCTGAAACCCGGGCCTATGTACCCAAGGTCATGGCCATTGTTGCTCTGCGCGAAGATCAGTTCCACGGCGTCAGGAGCGCATATTGGATGCCATAAGGCGGATGACAGACGACGGATGACGGACGACAGACCGGAATCGGAGGACGACAATTGAACGTCCAATTATTTGAACTGTTTTATGATGCAACCAGGAGTAAACAATGAGCAAGATTCGCGTGGCGTTCATGGGCTTTCGTCACATGCATATCGGGGATGTCTATCGCAGACTCCAAAACCGGGCTGACGCCGAAATCGTGGCCGCCTGTGAGGAGGACGAAGCCGCCCGCCGTGCACTCTCCGCCGAGAGCACATTCAAGATCACACATGATTCCTTCGAAGCCATGTTGGCGGAAACGCCTGCCGACGTGATTGCCGTGGGCGATTATTACGGCAAGCGCGGCCGTATCCTGATCCAAGCTCTCGAGCACGGATGCCACGTTATCAGCGACAAGCCTGTTTGCACCAGCCTGCAAGAACTGGATCAAATCGAAAAACTGGCGGCCGCCAAACGCCTGGTTGTCGGCTGTCAATTAGACCAGCGCGACGGCGCCGCAAGTGCGGCCGCCCGCATGGCGATCCAAGCGGGCGAGATTGGCGAAGTGCATGCCATCTCGTTCGGCGGTCAGCACCCGCTGATGTTCGGCACCCGGCCGGGCTGGTATTTTGAGCCGGGCAAACATGGTGGGACGATTAACGATATTGCCATTCATGCGATCAACAGTATTCCGCGGATTACCGGAAGGCGGTTTACGATGATCAACAGCGCGCGCAACTGGAATGCCCGCCTGAAAGAGGTGCCCCAATTCAAGGATGCGGCCCAGATGATGCTGACCATGGATAACGGGTGCGGCGTGCTGGGAGATGTCTCCTACCTGATGCCGGATAGCTTCGGTTACGGCCATCCGCTGTATTGGCGTTTTTTGTTCTGGGGAAGTGCCGGTATTTTGGATGTCGCGTCCGGTGGCGTCACGCTGTATAAAAACGGCGAGAAAACTCCCCGTGTTTTGCCATTGCCGGCGGTGAAGCCGGGTCAATACCTGGAGTCGTTCTTGAATGAAATCAAGGGGACGCACCAGCCCGACGAACTGTCCACGCAGGAAGTGCTGACCTCCGCCCGGATTACGCTCATGATCCAGCGCGCCGCCGACGACCAGGTAACCAACCTGCCGCTGTGAGGAATCCTGAAAACACGCCCGTTGCTCGCGTTCCTTTACCGCAAGTGCTGGTTCAAAGTGAGGATGGGCAACAGGACGGCCAGCACCACCAGCAGGACGAATACGCCGATAATCAGAATCAGCACCGGCTCCAGCATATTCATCCGGCGGGTCAGGAACCGGTCCCACTGCTGTTGCAGGCGATCCGCGGCACTATCCAGCATGCATGCCAGGGCGCCGCTGGCTTCGCCCACCTGCACCCAGCCGAACAAGGAACCAAATGGAGGAATGCGTCTGAGCATGTCCGCCAGAGAGCGTCCGTGCCGCACGGCATCGGCTTCCGCGGTGACCCGATCCGCGACCCAGCGACTGCCCGTTGCTTCGCCGGCCAAGGGCAAACCGTCAATCAGGGACACGCCACCATTGATCAGCAAGGCCAGCGTGCGCGCAAACCGTAACGAGACAAGAATCGCATATCCCGGTCCGATCACCGGTACCCCGAATAACCGGCGATTGAAATCGCGCGCTTTTTCAGGATCCCGCACCAGGGTCCGCCACCAGAGAACGGCGCCTACCAATGCCAGCGCGAGCGCGGGCAATCCCGCATGCATGAACAGACTGCCGAACCGGATCATAAAGCGGGTCAGCAGGGGTAGGGCGACATGGCTGTCTTCCATCAGCAGATTTCCAATGCGGGGCATACCGAAACCCAAAAGGCCGATGGCAATGGCGATGGCAACCAGGAAAATGATCGCCGGATAAATCAGGGCAGTGATGAACCGGTCGCGCAGACGGGCTTGCTCGTCCATGAAATCGGCCAGCCGCTCCAGGACCGTACCCAGCGAAGCGGCCCGTTCGCCTGCCGCGATCACCGCTTTTTCGTAACTGCTTACTGTCCGGCTGGCCCCGGCAAGCGCGGCGGCCAGCGAGGCGCCTTCCTTGATTTTATCGCGCAGCGCCGCCATGATCGGGCGCGTTGTGCCCATATCGGGAGACTGGACCAGCACATCGATGGCCGCCACCAACGGCAGGCCGGCGCGCAGGAGGGCGACTAGTTCGCGATAGAACATCGTGCGCTCATCAACCGCAAAGGCCGACGGTCGAAATAAGAAACGGGCGCGCTGCGATTCACCGGCAGGCACGATATTTTCGGCGAGCAAACCGTCGCCGGCCAACTTCTCGCGGGCCCGCTTGATATCCAACGCCTCGACCAAACCCTTTTGGGCCCGACCGGCCCCATCAAACCCCCTGTATTCAAATGTTTTCACATGTTTCTAAACTCTTAAAATAGCAACGTGTTGCAACCAAAGTGCATATTTCACCGGCGGTAATCCGCTCGTGAAATATGCGGATTAATGGCGGCCAACAATCAGCTTGGCAAAGGTGCCATCTCAAAATATTCGCGGAAGGCATTAACAACGGCAAAATAGTTGTCGGCTTTGACGTCCTCATGAACGGAATGACTGGCGTGAAGAATATGGCCGCCCTTCGCGCGGCGTCCATAATCCAGGCATTTTCTCACTTCCGTGCGCACATCGGAAGGGGTTCCATGACAAAGCGTATGGCGGGCATCAATATTGCCGATGATGCAGATCCTGTCAGCTACGCCTTCTGCTATTAAACGCGGCCAGGTCATACCGGCGGCCTGATCAACTTCCTTGTAACCGTCAATGCCGGAATTGAAGAAAAAATCCTCCTTGATAGCCCAGTGATTGCCGTCGGAGGTGTAAACTGCTTTTGCGCCGAGAGCGTGAATCAGTTTTACGTGTTCCTGAATAACAGGCAATATAAACTCGTGATAATGAGTTGGCGAGATAAAAGGCCCCTTATCGCAACTTACGTCGCCACCCATGGCCACTACGGTGCATCCGGCGCGAATAGCGCGTCTTGTGGCGGCAAAAGCTGTCGCTTTTTTCATGTTAATCCAGCGTCGGAGGAGATCAGGCTCATCAATTAACCACATCAGCATGAAAGGCGGATAGAAAGCGACGCCTGTTCCGGCCCCGATTTCCGCCATGTACACCCAGTCAAGACCATCGCGTTGGGCCAGGCTTTGCACTCCGCGCAATACCGGGTCAATTTCATCAGATTCAACCGGCTCATTCCCATTCCATGTTTCCACCGCCCGGCGGGTTTCTTCTTCGGATATTTTGTGGCTGTCGCTCATGGCCTCGGCGGGATTTTCCGGCTCAACCATGAATATGCGTTCATTCAGGTGATAAGCGGTTCCATTCAAGTTCCACTTGTTTTTGCCGGTTTTGACCGGCCGCGCAAAATTTCGGGGTGGAGCGCCGTTTAAGCGTACCATATCCAGACCAAAAAATTTGCGGACGGCATATTCGGCCTTTATCTCGGCCTCCAAAAGTTCTTCCCAGGCGATGCCGTCGGCCATTGCGTCCCAAGCCATAGCCATATCGGTGGCAACGGTCCGGCCGCATATCTTCCAATGGATTGGATGAAAAGGCTGGAAAATTTCAAACAACGGCGTACGCTCCGTCGACCGGTGTGACAGCATCGCGTGCACCGGATGCATTTGATCGAATGGCTTGGTCATTACCTTGTATCCTTACGGGGGATTGTTTTTAAAATCTTTTTTACCGAGGAAATCCCGGAAGCGATGGGAATATTTATTAGCGTCATTTCGTATGTTCCTCCATAGGCGGAAAAGTCGCGGGCATTTTGAAATTACCGGTTTTGAAATTAGTAAGAAGCCCGGCCGATTGTGCGCAACAGCTCCGCGAAACTGGTCAAGCCGCGCGCCAATTTATCCGCTCCATCGTCCAATAGAGTGGTCATGCCACCGCGGATGGCCAGCTCGCGCAAGGCCTGACTGTGGGGGTGTTCGGCACGGATGGCATTAGCCATATCCGCATTTACGATCATAAGCTCGAATAGTCCGGTGCGGCCTTTGTAACCTTCCAGGCAGGCCGGACAGCCTTGCGGCGACCACACTGCAAGTGGCGTCGCGGTGCAGTGGGCGGCCTTCTCGCCTGGGCGAAGCGCTTCCCCCTTCGCGAGGCCGCTTCGGCGGGACACGTCGGCGGAGCCTGGCAGCACGGCGATTTCAGCCTCCGTCAGGGTGGCCGGTCGACGGCAAACGGGACATAACCGGCGGATCAGGCGCTGGGCCAGCACGGCGCGCAGGCAGGCGGCCAGCAGATACGGCTCAACACCCATATCAATCATCCGGACAACGGCGCTGGGCGCGTCATTGGTGTGGAGCGTGGTGAAAACGAGATGGCCTGTCAGTGACGCCCGAACGGCGATTTCGGCCGTTTCCAGGTCCCGGATTTCGCCCACGAGGATCGTGTCCGGGTCCTGGCGCAGAATATGCCGCAAGCCGCTGGCAAACGTCAGCCCGATTTTGGGCTTCACCTGGATCTGGCCGATATCCGCAAGCTGGTATTCGATCGGATCTTCGATGGTCAGGATATTCGACCGTGACTTGTTCAACTGCTGGAGCGCCGCATACAGGGTGGTGGTCTTGCCGCTCCCGGTCGGTCCGCTCACGATGATGATCCCGTTCGGTTCCAGGAGCAGACGGTCAATGGCCTCCAACATGGCAACCGAGAGGCCGAGCCCGACCAACGGCAAAACCGTTGTACTGCGATTCAGGAGCCGCAAGACGACGCGCTCGCCTTCCGCCACCGGGATGGACGATACGCGGATATCAATTTCGCGCTCGCCGATGCGAACGCGCGCCACGCCATCCTGGGGCAGGCGTTTTTCGGCGATGTCCATGTGGGCCATAACCTTGAGCCGCGATATCAAGGCAGGCTCCAGGTGTTTCGGCGGCGAAGTTTGCTCATAGAGCATGCCGTCAATGCGGAAACGGATGCGCAGGCGGGATTCGAAGGGCTCCACGTGGATATCGGAAGCGCTGGCCTTGATGGCTTCCAGCAGGATCAGGTTGATGAGCTGGGTAATGGGCGCATGCTCAGCCACCTGCAGGAGGTCGTCACTGCGGGGCGACGCCTTATCCGGGGTGGGCGCATGCTCATCCAGATCACGGAGGAACTCGCGCGCGGTATCCGAGCGGCTGAAATAACTGCGCTCAATGGCGTTCATGATCACCGCTAACGGCGCCAATAGCGGCTTTAATTCCTGTTTGAGGAGCAGTTCCAGGTGTTTCTGCGCACTGATGGCGGTCGGATCGTGGATCAATAGAACCGGCTGACCATGGTATCGGATCGGCAACATGGCGTGCGCACGCGCCCATTCCACCGGCAGATCGGCGGCCAGATCGTGGGCCAGCATGGCATCGTCCACTGCAGTTATCAGGTCCAGATGAAATTTCTGCGCCAGGGCCGTTAACTGCGCCAGCTCGGCTGTGGATTCGTTTGTCTCCGGTTCAGGGGGCATGGCGGTGAATCCAATGGTCAATGGTAAATGGCTGATGGTTAATGGTTGATGGTTGATGGTTGATAAAGATTGAGCGTTAACATTAAGCCTGATCGAATCATGCATCATTCCCCATTTTTCATTGACCATTTCTCATCAACCATGAACCATTGACCGTTCTTCTTATTTCTTCTTCGGGGACACGTCCTCTTCCAGGGGCTTGATCACCAGGTTGGTCTCCGCTTTGAAAGCGGTTTTCGACTTGATCATTTCGGTTAAGGCCCGTGCGCTGGCGGCATTGGTGGCCACGTGCGGTGTCACAAAGATCAGCAGGTTGGTCCGTTCCACGTTCTCCTCCTTGGTGTGGAACAGCCAGCCCAGCAGAGGAATTGCGCCGAGGTACGGAATTTTACGGTCATTCTGGACGGTATCTTCGCGCATCAGGCCGCTGATTACAATCGTGTCGCCATCCGGCACGGTCAGGGTCGTGGTGACTTCCCGCTTGGCAATCGTGGGCGTGAAGGGCTTGCCGCCCGTAGATTCCACCAGGATGGCTTCGATACTGGGGTTAAGCTTCATCAGTACTTCGCGGTTGGGATTGATGTGCGGGGTGACGCTCAGTTTGATGCCGACATCCACGCGATCAATGTTTTCAATATAATCGCGGGCCGTGCCGGCCCCGGCCGAAACGGTGGATTTCAGAATGGGAATGTTCTTGCCGATCGTGACAGTGGCCGGCTGGTTATTCTGGGTCCAGAGCGGGATGTTGGAGAGAATCTTGAACTTGCCCTTCTGCTGGATGGCGATAATATTGATCAGCGCCGGGAAGCGGGGCACCACGGTCCCGTCGGCTTTCGTATAACTACCGTTGGCCAGGCCAAAGGTCAGGCCGCTGGGCACCAAGCCGAGGGCGATCTGGTCCATCAGTGTGTCGTCGCCTTCGGACGTACGCATACCACCCACGGCCACGGTGGAACCCTCTGAAGGATTTCCGCCGGTCAGAAACTCGGCCCCCAGGGCACTGCCGTCATTCAAAGTCAATTCGGCGATCATGACTTCCACGAGGACCTGTTGCGGGGGCATGTCCAGCTGTTCGATCAGCTCCTTGACCATCTTAAAATCTTCCGGAGCGGCATCCACCAGCAGGGCATTGTTGCCCAGGCTGGACTCGATGGAAATTTTCTGGTTTTGCGGTTTTTCAACGCGTTTGGAAATGAGCGCCGTCAAACTCTTGGCGGCTTCGTCGGAGGATAGATATTTAAGAAAAATGGCCTGCAGATGCCCATAACCGCTCCGTGGTTCTGTATCCATTAGCGTGATGATCCGTTTCAAATCGGCAATCTGTCCGGGGGTGCCGACCAGGATCAGGCTGTTGGAGTGGGGCGCCGCCACGACGACAGCATCGCTGGAGAGCGCCACAGCCGTGCCCCCCTCCGCGGGTTTTGGCAGGCGCCGGCGCAATTGTTGGCCCTGCGTTTCCTGCTTGCTGTCGGCGCTGGTCATGGCCAGGTTCAGCTCGGCGGCGATGCCTGCGGCATCGGCAAACCGCAGGACATAAATCTCCGTCGTGCGCGCCATACCGGGCTTATCAATTTGCGCAATGATCTGTTCGATGCGGCGGATGCTCGCGGCGGTGTCCGTAATGACCAGGTGATTGGTTGTCTCCAGGACGCCCATGGCCCCGCTCTTGCCCTGGTCCACCATGGGTTCGAGCAGACGGCGCACGTCCGCGACGAGGAGGTTGTTGATGTGAATCACTTTGGTTATCACTCCGTCGGCGGGCACCTGCTCGCTTTCACCCATGACCGGCGCAATGGGAGTTACGCGCTTGTCGCGCACCACGATCCGGCTAATGCCCTCGCGCTCCACGACGGCACAGCCCGAGGCCTCCAGGATGGAAATAAAAAGGGGATACACTTCGCTGAGTGGAATTTGCGGCGGTGTTACGACCGTGACTTTGCCGTCAATTTCCTTGTCAATTACAAACCGCTTGCCGGTGAGGTCGCCGACCAGCTTGACCAGGAAGCGGATATCCACCTGGTCAAAGTTAAAGTTCACGAAAGCACCGGTAGTTTGGCCGATCATTTGGACATTTTCCACTTTCTGGGTGTCTGCCTGGGCAAATACGGCCAAACGCTCCGGCACGGCCAGGATCACCATGCCGGCCATACAGATATATGCGATTCGTTTGTTCATACTGTGTCTCGAATCATCTTTCGCCGTCCGTTATCCAATTCAGGTTTGTCGTCCCGCCTTCGCCCTTCGTAGGCTTCGGCGGGCAGGCCGGTGTCCGCCCTCAGCGCGCAATGCCGCGTTCCGACGCCGATACAAATGCGATCAGGTGATTGAGTTCCGGACAGATGATCAGCTCTGCCTTCATTTTTTCAAGGGCCGCGCGGGTGGACAGGTTTTCACGGTAAAGAATGCGATAGGCCTCTTTCAGGGTACGGCGGACGGCTTCCGACACGGCATGCCTCTGTAGACCGATGGTGTTGAGTCCGTGAATGGTGGCGGGATTGCCATCCGCCATCATGAAAGGTGGAATATCCTGGGTAGCCTTTGAGCAGGCGCCGATCATACACAGTCTTCCAATTCTGGCAAACTGATGCACACCGCCCATACCTCCAAAAACAGCGTCATCTTCCACAATCACGTGGCCGGCCAGATTGGTTGCATTAGACATGATGACGTTATTACCGACAAGGCATTGATGGGCCACATGGCAATAGGCACAGATGTGACAACCGGACCCGACCCGGGTTACGTCCCCCTCGTTGGTGCCGGCATTAACGGTGACATACTCGCGCAGTGTTGTGTGATCTCCGATTTCAACAAACGTGACGGCGCCTTTGTATTTTAAGTCCTGGGTCTGGGATCCGATACTGGCAAACGGAAAGACCGTACAGCCTTCGCCAATCGTCGTCCAGCCGTCCAGGAAAACATGCGGCATGACGCGCGTAGCGTGCCCGATTTTAACGTGCGCACCGACAATGCTGTAGGCGCCGATTTCCACGCCTTCATCAAGTTCGGCGCCGGGATCCACGATGGCAGTGGGATGAATGGTCGTCATAGTTACACTTTCTGGTCCGTCAACATGAATAATAAGTCCGCTTCGGACGCCAACTCGCCGTCCACCAGTACTTGGCCGTGCGCCCGGATCACGTTTCCCCGGGTGTTCAAGATTTCGACCTCAATGCGCATCTGGTCGCCCGGGGTGATCATTTTGCGAAACCTGGCTTTGTCAACGCCCATAAAGAGCGGCAGAATACCATGGACGCCGGTCTTGCGGCAATGCAGGATTCCGCCGACCTGTGCCATGGCCTCCAACTGCAAAACACCGGGCATGATTGGGGTGCCGGGAAAATGCCCCTGGAAGAATGGCTCGTTCACCGATATGTTTTT
>VSJD01000279.1 GCA_008636095.1 Kiritimatiellota bacterium
GATCCCGACAATGCGTTTCTGGTCATCGCATTCAATGATCCGGTCCACCAACAGCATGGGATAACGGTGGGGAATGAGTTTCTGAATTTCCTGATTGGACAGTGTTATGGCCATACGCGCTTGCTTCCCCGGATAAAGTCGGCCTTCGGCAACGGCCGGTGCTTTCATTAACGTCAATTGTTTATACACGGAAGCGAGGGGTTCGCCAACTCATAAATCCAAAGATTGCCCTCCGGCTTGTCCACCATCTCGTCCGGCAAAGCCTTGGCCACGGTGGAAGTGGTTTCGTGTAGGAGGGATTGCTGCGAGCATCGCCCAATGCTCTTGCCCCTGCGGGGGCTATCGCTTCACCCATTCCTGCCGCCTCCCTGCGGCGGCAGGAAACGAACCCCGGTACCCGGGGTTCTCATCCCGGGAAAGAACGGAAGGGGAGGGATTCGAACCCCCGGAGCCTTGCGGCTCGCCGGTTTTCAAGACCGGTGCTATAGTCCACTCAGCCACCCTTCCAAACTAACTGATTATAAATGTTTTACGATTCGTAATAAAAATCGTAAAAAACATTAAAAAAGCACTTGTCACCAACTTCTCACCATGCTACGATATAGGTAAATAAGAAACCATACGTTCATGGAGGACAAAGCTAATGAGCAAAGCGCAATGGCCTAAAATTAGAGCAAGGAGCTATCGCTGGCAAGACAAAAGCGGCGTGGTCGGTAAGGGCAGCAATTGGTTTATTGATTGTCGTCTCCTGAATGGGACCAGATATCAAAGGTCATTCAAAGACCGTAAAGACGCAGAGAGCGACGCGGCCAGGCTCCGCGACGAACGCGCCGTTGAGTTGAAGAACCGTACCGTGTCGCTTAATCATCTTTCGGACGCGGAAAGAATTGATGTTCTGGAATCCCGGCGAATCCTTGATGGCAAGGCCACGCTTCGGCAAAGCGCCGCGTTCTATCTCGAACACAATATCCTGCCCACCGGTACTGCCTTGACGGTGAATGAGGCGATTGAACGCTACATGGCCCAGTCACAAGAGGATGGCTTGCGCGAACGGAGCTTGCAAAACCTACGCGGGCGACTTCATAAATTCGCCGACACCTTCGGGAAAAGGACCGTGACATCCATTTCCCGTTCGGATGCCGATGAATGGTTGCGCGGATTAAGGAAAAAAAGGCACAAACCCTATTCCCCGTTAAGCCGACAGCATTTTAAGGTGGTTGTGTCCGGCCTATTCAACTGGATGCTGGAAAAGGAATATGCGAAGCTAAATCCGTTTGCGCCCTTATCCACAAGCCGGCGCGGGAAAAAGATTTTATATGATAGCACATTGCCAGGAATCCTAACGCCGGACCAAGTCAAAAAGCTGCTGACAACCGCACAGGCGGAAGTCCCCGGCATGGTTGCGCCGCTGGCATTGTCATTCTTTGCCGGGCTAAGGACAAGCGAGCTTCGATTGCTGCGATGGGAAGACATTAACTTTGAAACAGGGTCGCTCACGGTCCGGTCCGAAGTAGCCAAGCGTTGCCGCGCGCGGTACGTCGAAATGGAACCGAACCTCGTTCAATGGCTTATGACTTGCCGACTTAAAGCTGGAACAATTGCGCCAGATGGACAAGGCTATCGCATTCAGCTTGATCGGGTCCGGCGCAAGGCAGGATACACAAAGGGTTTTTCAGACTATCCGAAAAACGCCGGCCGTCATACATACGCCACAATGGCCGTGCAGAAATATCAGGATGCAAACAAGGTCGCGCTGATGCTGGGGCATACAACGACCGGGCTCCTATTTGACCATTACAAGGCGCTGGCCACGCCGCAACAAGCGGAGCAATATTGGAATATCAAGCCGAGTCAAAAAGACAACGTCATTGCGTTTTCATCCACAGCATCATAACTGCGTCAATAAACCGATTACTTTTTGTCACGAAAACATATACATATTTGTGGCATAAATAAAGGGTGGTAATAGATGCAATCTGTTTGTAACAAGGTTATTAGTAGAATATATGGCACTGGTAGGGGTGCCGTGTTCTCCCCATATGATTTCAGAGATCTTGGCAGTCGGACTGCCGTGGCCACCGCCCTGAAACGACACAAACGGGCCGGGACAATTCGGCAGGTGGCCAGAGGCTTATACGATTACCCCCGGCAGGATCCTCAACTTGGCATCCTTTCTCCTTCGTCCGATACCGTAGCGAAGGCTTTGGCTGGACGCGATGCCGTTCGCCTTCAGGCGTCTGGCGCTTGGGCTGCCAATTTCCTCGGCCTTTCCGATCAGGTTCCCATGAAGCTCGTTTACCTGACGAGCGGACGTTCACGGGCAGTCCTGTTCGGTAAACAACAGATTATCCTTCGGCACACGACAATGAAAAACATGGCAACAGTCGGGCGAACCAGTGGACTGGTCATTCAGGCCCTTCGGCATCTGGGCCGGCGGCATGTGGACGACCAGGTCCTCGCCACTCTCCGCAGGCGACTCTCCGCGGCAGACAGGAAGACGATTCTGAAGGATCTGCGTTATGCGCCGGCGTGGGTTGCGGACATTCTGCGGAAGTTGGCAATGGAAGCTTTGGCGCATCAGGACCGACGCGCAAGCGCTTCCCTAAGAAGATGCTTGTAGTCGCATTTCCTCCTGCACGTGAGTCCGTTGTTCTTCGTAAGGTGGCCCAGGCATCTTTCATTATCGGCAGGAAGAAACTGGCGGATAGTCAATTCCCGGTAGAAGTAGTCAAGCCTGACGGGTTTAAATTGAAGTGCCCGTCATCCTGGGCATAGGAGTTTGTGCGACATGCATGACGCACAACGCCTTTTGTGCGACACCGGTGTCGTACAAGAACAGATAAGGGACCTATGGCAACCCTGAACACAGAACTGCGGGACAAGCTGTGCCGCATGGGGTCGGGCCGGGTGGATAAGCGTGACAGAATGCAGTCGTAATCAAAAAAACTAAACCAATATTGCCCATCGTCTCGGGATTTACGATCTATCCATCCCGGTGTTTCTTGCCCAGGCGGATGGCATCGGAAAAGACGTATTTGGAGTATCGCCTTATTCACGACGACAGGACAGCGTTGCCCGGCTCAGGAAACACATCGAATCACGTTACGATACAGGGAGGATGGCGGGCCGTTACTGGGATGTGATACTGTCTCTGCTGCCAATTAATGCGTCCGGGACAGACATCAGTCGGTTCAAAGACCCTCTTAATCGACATGAGATACTTCATGGACTCGACATAGAATACGGTTCCCAACGGAATTCGTGCAAAGCGCTTTCTTGGCTGCAATACGTTGCGTCTTTCAAGAACTCAGGATTTCTGTGGAAGAAGGAGCCCAACCAACCACGCGGCACAGGTTATCGGCGCGGAAGCCGCGCCTCATCCTGAGCACTGACGTTGACGGTAGAGAACTATATGCCGGATTGGAATGCGAAACATCCGTTTTGCAAGAACTGCGGAACTAAACGCCGCTTCCGCAAATGGAAGGGGTTTTGCTGGCGTTGTGGTCCTCTTGTTCGAAA
Source organism: Kiritimatiellota bacterium (assembly GCA_008636095.1). Taxonomy (GTDB): domain Bacteria; phylum Verrucomicrobiota; class Kiritimatiellia; order JAAZAB01; family JAAZAB01; genus VSJD01. The sequence continues at coordinate 3,520 of VSJD01000279.1, forward strand.
AATCCAGAATATCGAAAATGGTACATATCGGCGGTCGAATGGGAAACAAATGACTTCTCAGGCTGCCAACTACGCCATTGCCAAAGCGAAGGCGGAACTGAAACAATGGCGCGAACTCCAGAGCCCATTTGACGTGGGCGTTACCGGGCATGATATCGTTGCACTACTGACGACATTGGCCAATGTGGCTGACGCAAGGGAGTATCCGGGGGCACGAACGTATCGATTATATCATACGGCGTATCGGCTGTTTGAGGACAAGATGTCAGACGATGCTAGGGAGCATCTGTATGAAATACTTGTAGACATCGTGGAGCATCTCCCGAGTCCCGCAACTCGTCGCATGGGTGCTCGATGGCCCTTTTGGTTCACCCGAGAGAATGAGGACCGCTAACCACCGGCTTCAGCCTACGCCACTGTGCGGCGGTAACTTTAGATGAAGAAAAAGACAACTTGGGAGTACGGCATGCAGTTCGAGTTCTGCATGCGACGCGTCTTCGGTGATGATGCCCGCCATATCGCGAGTTCGTGCCTTGACGGGAACTATCGTCGGGAGTGGGTTAAGAAACTCCTCAAGCAATTGATCCGCGATGTCCAAGACCTGGACACAACACAGGAACACCGGCAGCATGTATCATGTTTTCTCGAAGGGATGCTCAAAGAATCGTGGACCGGAGAGGAAGCGTCGTGGCGCATTGTCTTCGACCTCTTCTTGTTACTCGTTGAACTGATGGGGTACTGCGGGGTACGCGGGGAGCGCACGTACACCCCGATGTATTGGCAGTCTCTTGAAACGCATCTTGACATCGGCAATGCCAGAGGTAAGTGTGAAGAACTCCAGAGGGAGTTCTTTTCAGCCGCCAAACATCGTGCTGAGGTTGTGAAGTTCCTGAAGGACAAAGGCCTGACTGATTTTGAGGTAGCCATGACGCTAAAGACGTCTGAACACGAAGTAAAGAAACTGAAGAAAGGCATCTAACAAGGCGATGGAATGCTCCGGCAACCGGCAGTGGCTTGCCAAGGTTGGCTGGGCAAATACGAATTATTTTGATGTCACGACAATACGAATTATTTTGATTGTCTTCCGGCGGGGGAAGGCTCTATGATCTCAATCAGTCAGCATGGTGCTGGCCAATATATAATGAGGTGACAAACTCTAATAACTGACAAAATAATTTTGCGTTAACGCGCAGTATCGTTTTCGCCGAAAATCGCGAGTTTTCAACACAGAAAGCGAGACTCACGGAGACGCGCCTATAGGGGCGCGGCTCCTTGTCTTGCTGTTTTCTGTGTGGGGCTTCGCGAACAACGGGTAATGGAACGGCCATATTCAGTGCCAGGAATTTGACATGAAGAATATTTTCCAAAGCAGTCTGTTGATTGGCCTGTTTGTTGTGGGTGTTTTGGCCTACCCGACATGGCATAAGGCATATTGTACTGTTGCCGAAGCCGATTGCCCATCACATCAAACAGGCAAGACCAGTCATAACGATTCCCGTTCCAACCCATTACAGGGCCATGACGCGACGCAATGCTCCGTGTGTCAAGTAGTTAATACGCCTCTTCTGGAAACTATCCCGCTTGTCTCGCCAGTTGCGATTGCAGTGTCCATTGGCAACCTATCTCTGTCCCTATTCAGCATTCCTTCTTCTGAGCTGCGCGGTGCTGCTATGGCCCGCGCTCCTCCTGCCGCCTGACATTTCGATTGGTCAGGTTTCAAACGCTGCGTGATCGCTTCCGCTTCACCTTAGCGTTTGATCGTTGTACTCTTACGTTTTTACAATGGAGGTATTCTGTGAAAGCTGTCTCGGGAGATCATCATGAAAACCATTAAATGGATTGCGATGCTGGGGATCTGTTGCCTGTCCACTCCGGTTTTCGGCGGTTCCGACCTCTCGGACTCGTCCGACAAGTTGGAGAGTCGGAACGTGGCGGGGGGCACCAATATCGCCGTGCCTGAACCGGCAGCTACGGCTGAACTGGCCGTTATGGCTGCAACGGCAACTACGTCTGTGACCAATGCGGAAGTTGTACTGCCCGACGTCAACGCGCCCATCGCCAATGACGGCTCCACCGCGTTGCACGAGGCGGCCCAGTTCAACCGGCTGGACGAAGTTAAGCTCCTGCTGGAAAAGGGTGCCGCCATCAACGCCGCCAATAACGTCGGCATTACACCCTTGCACCTGGCCGCGCTGGCCGGGCACACCGATATGGTCGCTTTGCTCCTGGCCCACAATGCCGATGTCAAGGCCAAGGATGTCTTCGGTCTGACGCCCCTGCATTGCGCCGCGCAATATGGGCACGCAAAAACCATGTGCTTGTTGCTCGATAAAGGCGCCGATATCGAATCCAAAACCTGTACCCAAGGGCTGACGCCCTTGCATTGGGCGGCCTTCTGGGGCCATATCGAAGGTGTTAAATGCCTGCTGAGTTCCGGCGCCGACATTAATGCCTGCGACAATACCGGCAATACGCCCTTAACTTGGGCCGAGGCCTACGGGCAACACGATATGGCCCGCCTCCTGGCCCGCAAAGGCGGCAAGCGCCATGATCACGAAAAGCTCTACGGGCTGGATGCCTCATGGCATATAGATTAAGCCATTTTCCGCATCCACACCTCGCGTTGCTCCCATGCTGGCTGCCATGTTCACACGGAGCTCTGCCAACACGCCGAAGGCAAAGCCTGCGCATTTCGCGCGCGGGCCGTGGTGCTGGCGTTGCAGGTCGAAGGCGGGCCAAGGCAGCGCCATGGCCGGAATCGATCAGATCGGACGAAGTGACGTTGGCACGTATTTCAATTTCCAAAGAGGGGAGATTGTATGCAGGACAATGCGGAGACGGGAAGACGAAACTGGCTGGCATTGGCGAACAAGGCTCTGACGAAGACTGGAATCACGCGGGAAGACGCGCTGGCGGTTCTGCGGGCAGACGAAGGTGATTTTTTGGAGATTATAGCCGCGGCGTACCGCCTGCGTCGGGTAGCATTCGGACGGCGCGTGAACCTCCACGTCATACATAATGCCCGCAGTGGCGCTTGCTCTGAAAACTGCGGTTTTTGCAGTCAGTCGGCCGCATCCCATGCGGATATTGATCGTTATCCATTACGCAGTGCGGACGAGTTGGTCGCCGGTGCGCGTCAAGCGGCTGGAATGGGCGCAGTGAAATATGGTATTGTCACCAGCGGCCGCGCTCCCACTGAGGATATTGTTGAAACGATGTGTGAGGCCGCGTGCCGGATACGCGCCGAAGGGCTCAAACTGAGCATTTGTGTTTCCCTGGGACTGGCGACGGATAAACAGTTGCGCCGTCTGGCGGAGGCTGGGGTAAGCCGTTACCATCATAATTTAGAGACCACGTGCCGTTATTTTCCGCATGTCTGCAATACCCATTCTTACGATGATCGCGTAGCCACCGTGTGGAAGGCTAAAGATGCTGGACTGGAAGTTTGCAGTGGAGGTATCATTGGCATGGGGGAAACACTTGAAGATCGGGTGGATCTTGCCTTGGCTCTGCGGGAACTGGGCGTTGATTCCATTCCGGTAAATTTTTTTAATCCGCGTCCCGGTACACCGCTGGAACGTATGCCGCCCTTAACCGCCTTGGAGGCATTGCGTGCCCTGGCCATGTTCCGGCTGGTCAATCCGCGAACGGACATCTGCGCCGCTGGTGGACGTGAAATCTGCCTGGGCCCGCTCCAGCCCCTGGCCTTGTTTGCCGCTAATTCTATTTTTACCGAGGGTTATCTCACTACCCCTGGCCAGGGGTATTCCAGGGATTTGGAGATGATCAGAGGGTTGGGATTTGAAGCGGGCTGTATCGAGGCCTAATCATAGCGGCGCCATAGAGAGGCAACTTGTAATGATAAACAAAGTCATGTTAATATAAATTCAATGGGTGAAAACTGGCGAGTAAGGAACTGCATTCCCGTGAAGAAAACTACAGATCGAAGTTTGGGTGCTGAGACGAACGCCATTCTGGAAAGCATATCGGATGGCGTGTTCACGGTGGATTCGAACTGGCGCATTATGTCATTCAACCGCGCCGCCGAGACCATCACCGGTATCCGGCGGCGGGAGGCCGTCGGCAAACCCTGCTCAGAGGTATTTCGCGCCAGCATGTGCGAGGCGGATTGCGCGCTGCGGCACACTGTCAAGACCGGCAAGCCAATTATCAATCGCTCGACGTTCATTGTGGATGCCGAGGGCCGCCGTATCCCGATCAGCGTCTCCACCGCGATCCTGAAGGACAAAAAAGGCCGAGTCGTGGGCGGTGCGGAAACGTTTCGCGACCTCAGCCTGGTGGAGGAATTACGCAAGGAATTGGAGGAGCGGTTCCAGATGGGCGATATCGTGAGCCGATGCGCCGCCATGCGGCGTATTTTCGACATTTTGCCGCAGGTTGCGGTCAGCGACGCGTCGGTGCTGATTTACGGGGAAACTGGCACCGGCAAGGAACTTCTGGCGCGCGCCATTCATAGTCTCAGCACCCGGAAAACCAAACCCTTCGTGGCCGTCAACTGCGGCGCTTTACCCGAGACGTTGCTGGAATCCGAACTCTTCGGTTACGTGAAGGGTGCGTTCACGGGAGCGGCCAAAGATAAGCCGGGCCGTTTCATGCTGGCCGAAGGCGGAACGCTGTTTCTGGATGAGATCGGCGATATCAGTCCGGCGCTGCAGATTCGGCTGCTACGAGTATTGCAAGACAAGAAATACGAGCCATTGGGTGGGACAGAAACGCTTCTCGCGGACGTGCGCATCGTGACGGCCACGCATCGCGACCTGTTGGTACAGATTCGAAAAGGGGCTTTTCGCGAAGATCTCTTCTATCGCTTGAACGTTGTCAAGGTGGACCTTCCGCCGTTGCGGAAGCGCAAGGAGGATATTCCCTTGCTGGTTGATCACTTTATTGCGCGTTTCAATCGCTTGCAGGGCAAGGCCGTTATTGGCGCCTTGCCGGATGTCATGGCACTGCTGATGGCACACGATTATCCCGGCAATGTGCGGGAGTTGGAAAATATTCTGGAACGTGCCTTCGTGCTTTGCGGCGCGGGCAGTATCGAACGTGCTCAGTTGCCGCCGGAACTTTGGGGCCGGGCAGCCTCCTCCCCTTCGGAGGGAAACACTATCACCGCGCAGACTCACGCCACTGAAACGCAAGCCATCCGCACAGCTCTGGAGCGCCACGGATTCAATCGCCTGGCCGCCGCCCGCGCATTGGGCCTTCACAAAAGCACGCTCTTCCGCAAGATCAAGGCCCTGGGTCTCGCGCTGCCGGAACACGATGGCCGCTCCCGCCGAAAATCCACGTAGAGTCGCAGGAGTGCGCATCTACATATATCGTACAGCCGCGATACAGCGACCCTGATTCCAAGAATCAGAATTACCATATCATCTGTATCATACTACACGATAACATGTTGCGCAATAATACTGTGCTCTCTTCCATGCTTGGCACACTTCGTGCTATGTATCATAGCATCAAACTGAACAATGGAGAATCATGAAAGTAGCGTTGGCAACATGGAATGGAAGAATTTCGCCGGTGTTTGATGTGGCCCGACAGGTTCTGATACTCGATGTTGAAGACAACCGCGTAGTTGCCCGGCATGAGGAAATGTTGCCCGGCACGGAGCCGCAGGCTCAAGCAGGGCGACTGGCGTCACTCGCTCCACACACGTTAATCTGCGGTGCCATCTCTCAATCGATGGCCGGTCTGTTGGCGACAAAAAAAATTCGGGTCATCCCCTTCACGGCTGGGGCTGTTGAGGAAGTCGTCGCCGCTTGGTTGGCGGGAACTCTGCCCAATCCTACTTTGGCCATGCCGGGTTGCTATGGGCGGCGGGGAAGGTTCAGAGGACCAGGCGGTGGACGCGGCATGGGTGCGTGTTTCGGCGGAAGAAGAACGATTATGTGAAGAAGGAGAAAAGTTATGCCGGGGGGAAACGGAACGGAACCACTTGGACAAGGCCCGGGTTCGGGACGCGGGATGCGCGGCGGCGGACAACGGCCGGCGCAAGGTTCCGGCAGTTCGGACTGGCTGGTTAATACGGTCGGAACATTGGTGATCGCGCTGGGTTCGATTGTTTTCCGGGCGTTGGCCAGAAAGTTGAAGTCTTCCCCGGAAAAAGACGCTAAAACCGAACGTAAAGAAAAATCGGAGAATTAAGAGGGGAATATTATGAAGATTCTGGTGACAGCCAAGGGCAATCAAACAAGCGATGCAGTGGATCCCCGTTTTGGAAGGGCAAAGTTTTTTATCCTGGTGGATACCGCCACCAATGAAATAACAACGCATGACAACTCGCAGAATCTGAACGCGGCGCAAGGCGCCGGCATTCAGGCGGCGCAAAGTGTTGTGCGGCTCGGCGCAGAAGTGGTTATTAGCGGTAATGTGGGGCCCAACGCGTTTCAAGCGCTGAATGCCGCCGGCATTAAAGTGTATTTGTGCCCGCAAGCCAGCGTGGAAGAGGCTGTCCGAAAATTCAAGGCGGGCGAATTAAAGGAAGTCGCATCGCCCAATGTTCAGGGACACTGGGCGTAACACGAAAGGGGGCGATGACAATGCCAAGAGGAGATGGAACAGGACCGGCCGGTCAGGGGCCGGGCACGGGACGCGGAATGGGACCTTGCGGGGCCGGTCAGCGTCGCGGGATGGGGCGCGGTCAGAGTGGCCGCGGTCTTGGAATGGGTGCCGGCCGCGGCCGGGGCGGCCAACGTGGAAAGCCATTGGGCTTGAAGCCGAAAGGAGTTTAAGAATTGTGCCGCGATATGATGGAACCGGTCCACGCGGGCAAGGCCCCATGACGGGACGCGGAATGGGTTTTTGCATAATACGGGTCAACGAAGACGGGTTGTCGGATCCGAAAGGATTTGCCGGTATTCAAGGTGAAATAATATCTGAAAAAATTAACACTGGAAAGGAGGTGAGCAAGATGCCAGGAGGAGATGGAACGGGACCCCTTGGAATGGGGGCAATGACAGGACGCGCCGCAGGATTCTGCGCCGGATACGGAATGCCCGGATACATGAATCCGATTCCCGGACGTGGTTTCGGGATGGGATTCGGACGCGGGCGGGGATTCGGGGGCGGTGGCGGCCGTGGATGGCGGAACAGGTTCTACGCTACCGGGCTTCCCGGCTGGGCGGGGGCCGGTGTGCCATCCGGAGCGCCGTATGCAATGCCTTACGCTTCTGCGCCGACAAAGGAGCAGGAACTGGAGGCGTTGAAAGGCCAAGCGGAGTACTTCGAGAACGCAATGGGCGATATCCGCAAGCGCCTTCAGGAACTGGAGGCGGAAAAGGCGGAGAAGTAGGAACACGCCCGCACAGACAGCCTCGGCATCCAAACGGATGCCGAGGTCTTGTCCGTTGCCGGGACTTGTCCCACAAATCGGCCGGTTTGCATGGCAGGCCGATGTTTTTTGTTGATTATTGAACGAAAAAAAAGAGGGAGGCGAAAATGCCGCAATTGCCGGAAGAAGTAAGCAAGGCTTGGGATAACCGAAACGGTCCTATTGTCTTGGTGACGGTTGACGTGGCCGGATTGCCCAACGCAATCTATGCCACGTGTGTCAGCAAGTTCGATGAAGACACGATAGTTGTAGCCGACAACTATTTTGACAAGACCCAGCGTAACATCCTACATGGGAGCAAGGGTGCGATTTTGTTCATCACAAAGGACAACAAGGCATTTCAGGTCAAGGGCCGGCTCGAATATCACCGATCAGGTCCCATTTATGAAGACATGAAGAAATGGAACCCGGCGAAGCATCCTGGGCATGCGGCTGTATCACTGAAGATCGAGGAAGTGTACCAAGGCGCCAAGAAGTTGCTTTGAAACTGAAGGAGAAAGGGAAAAGATCATGGCGGTACAGATAGATGGCGAGAAGTGTACGGGATGCGGATTGTGTGTGGATGCCTGCCCGGTTGAGGCGATCAGTTTGGAAAATGACAAAGCAAAGGTGGATGCCGAGAAATGTGTGGACTGCGGCCAATGTGTGGAGGAGTGTCCAAACGAAGTGATCAGGATGCCGTAGGCATGCGGCTGAAACAGGAGGGGCTGGGTGGTTGGATGAACGATAGAAACAGGAAGAAAGGAGAATAAAAATGCCGGAATTTGGATCGCCCTTTTCAGGGCTGGCAAACGACAGGAAACTTACGGAGGCGGAACTCATCCGAGCCATTCGCTTTATGGTAGCTGCAGAGTACGAGGCGATTCAGTTGTACATGCAACTTGCCGAGTCAACGGACAACAAGTTTGCCATCGAAGTGCTCAAGGATATCGCGGATGAGGAACGCGTTCACGCGGGCGAATTCCTTCAGCTACTTCGCGCGCTTGCCCCAGACGAAGAGAAATTCTATGCAAAAGGGGCACAAGAGGTCGAAGAAAGTCAAATAAGGTAGAGACGGATGAAGGTGTCCATTCTAAAAAAAAGTAGCCGTTGCGTTGCGCGTGGGAAAAGTCTGCCGTGGCGCCAAAGAATTGTTATGAACCGCACAGATAGATACAACGAAAGAAAATGGAGGTGAGTTATGCCCAAAGGAGATGGAACGGGACCAATGGGAGCCGGACCGGGAACCGGTCGTGGAATGGGCGGTAGCGGCATGGGACAGGGGCAAGGGCGCGGACGCATGGGCGGATTTGGATTGGGAGCGGGCGGTAATTGCGTGTGCCCGAGTTGTAGGAAGACGATTCCGCATCAGCAAGGTGTTCCCTGCACACAGGTGAAATGCCCTGCTTGCGGCGCGGCCATGACACGGGAGCGGTAAAGGACTCGGCGCGTTGAGCGGAAAGCGTGGAGCGGCAACTCGGCCATTTTTCAGGGTGCGACTGTCTTATGCTTAGATCGTTGGAGGCGTTATGCAGCGCGCATATAAATACTTGTTTGGACCGGTGCCTTCGCGGCGGCTTGGTCGTTCGTTGGGTGTTGACCTCACGCCATTCAAGACTTGCACGCTCAATTGTGTGTTTTGTCAGTTGGGACGCACCACACATAAAACAGTCGCTCGCAAGGAATATGTGCCGGTCAAAAACGTGAAAGCGGAACTTGCCCGGTGGGTCAAGGAGAGCGGAAAGGCGGATTATATCACGCTGTCCGGGTCGGGAGAACCCACGCTCCACTCGCGCTTCGGCGACGTGTTGAGTTTTATTCGGGAGCGGACGCCGTTTTCCGCCGTGCTGCTTTCCAACGGTACCCTGTTCTGGATAAGCGAAGTCCGGAAAGCGGCTTGTCAGGCCGAAATCGTGAAACTGTCGCTCAGCGCCTGGAATCAAGATTCGTTTGACCATATTAACCGGCCGCATGCCGGTTTAAAGTTCGGTCAGATGATGGATGGGTACCGCGCTTTTCGGGATGAGTTCCAGGGCAAGCTGTGGATTGAAGTGTTCCTGCTATGGGGTATGAATTCTATTCCGCGCGATGTGGAAAAGATTGCGAAACTTACGGAATCCATCAAGCCGGACGCAATCCATCTGAACACGGCCGTGCGTCCGCCGGCGGAAGATTTTGCCGTGCCGGTTCCACGCAAGCAAATGGAAGCCATGGCCGGACTTTTCCATCCGCGGGCTAAAATCATTGCGGAATATTCGTCCAATAAAACGGCGGAGATTGCCGCCAATGAAACTACAATCATGGCCATGTTGCGGCGCCGGCCGTGCACGGCCCGCCAGATTGCCGATGTGTTCGGCATGCACTTGAACGAAGTCGCCAAGTATCTGGGCAAGCTCACGCGGACCGGCGCGGTCCATGTTCAAGAGAAAGGTCATGAGGCTTACTATGCCAGATGATACCATTTGTTACCGACCCATAGGCGTTATCCGCAGTGAGCATATCACAGCGGACAAGACACCTATTCAACCGGCCTATGCCCAAGGATGCAAGGGAAGGGCTGAAATCTTGCCGGAGTTCGCGGAAGGTTTACGCGATCTGGAGGGATTTTCGCACATTTACCTGATCTATCATTTTCACCGGGCGGGTAACGCGAAATTGATGATTAAACCATTCCTTCAGGATGTGGAGCGTGGGCTTTTCGCAACGCGCGCCCCCTGTCGTCCAAATCCCATCGGTTTAAGCGTGGTGCGCCTGGTAAAAATTGAAGGAATGACCTTGCATCTGGAAGACGTGGATATATTAGACGGCACACCGCTTCTTGATATCAAGCCCTGCACTGCCAAGTTTGATTGTATTGTCACATCGCGCAATGGCTGGCAGGACGCGGTGGACGCCGAAACCGCACAAAAGCGCGGGAAACGCGGGTATGGTGAGGAGGCGTCATGATACTGACAATTGCCTCCGGAAAAGGTGGCACGGGTAAAACTACTTTTGCCGTTAACCTGGCTTATGTTTTGGCACAACGCGGAAAACAGGTGCGCCTGCTCGATTGTGACGTCGAAGAACCAAATGATCATTTATTTGTGAAGCCGGTCTTCACCGAAACAAAGGATGTCACCGTTTTAAAGCCGATTTGGGACGCAACAAAATGTGACGGCTGTGGCAAGTGCGCGGAAGCCTGCCATTATAACGCCATTGCCGTGATTAAAGGGAAGGTCTTGATTTTTAACGAGTTGTGCCATTCCTGTGGCGTTTGCTCCTACGTTTGCCCCCGGAAGGCATTGCGCGAGGCGCCGGTTGTCATTGGCCAAGTGCTGGCTTCGCCATCAAATCCTTCGACATCGCCCGGGACGGGCCCTTCGATCGCGATCTCTCTTCGAGAATCGGGACTCAGGACAGGCAAACCGTTTTTCTTTGCGCACGGTATGCTGAAGATCGGCGAAGCGCTGGCGCCAAAAGTTGTAAGCGCCGTGAAAAGCCATATTGACCCGGACGCCATTAATATTCTTGATGCGTCGCCGGGGACTGCGTGCCCCGTCGTCAAAGCGCTGGAAGGCGCGGATGTGGCGGTCCTTGTGACCGAACCTACGCCGTTCGGACTGAACGACCTGAAGCTGGCCGCGGCCATGACGCTTAAAATGGGAATTCCGACTGGTATTCTTGTCAACCGGTCCGATGGCAACGATGCCATCATCAATCAATATGCCGAATCGGCCGGTATTCCGATTATCGGACGAATTCCGTTCAAGCGCGCATATGCCGAAACATACTCAACCGGACGTATCCTGGTTGAATGGCACAAGGAATTGGGCGAAACATTGCTTCAAATTTACGATAATGTTTGCCGCTTGAAAGGGACAACAGTTCCGCCGGTGCCGCCGCTTGCTGAATTATGTGTGGCATCCGCAAAACCAGCGCCGTTCATTCCCGGAACCGCGGCAGGATACAAGGAAATCACCATCATCAGCGGTAAAGGCGGCACCGGTAAAACAACCGTAACCGCCTCCTTGGCGGTTCTGGCCGCCAACAGCATTCTAGCGGATAACGACGTTGATGCTGCCGACCTGCATTTGTTGCTGACGCCCGTCGTTCACGAAGCGCACGATTTTGTGGGTGGCACAAAGGCTGCGATCGATCCGGCGAAATGTATCGGCTGCGGAAAATGTGCCACTGCCTGCCATTTTGACGCCATCCACATGGATGGACCGGCCAATGACATTGTCGGGCAAACCTATCGTATTGATCAGTTTGCCTGCGAAGGCTGCGGGTTCTGCCCGCGAGTATGTCCGGTGGACGCGATCCGCTCAGAAAAAGCGGTCACCGGCCAATGGTTTGTGTCGTCCACCGCTTGCGGACCGATGGTTCATGCCCGGCTGGGCATTGCCGAAGAAAATTCAGGGCGCTTAGTGGCACAGGTGCGCGGCCGCGCCGCCGAACTGGTCGGGGAGTTGCGTCTGGAAAGCATACTGGGCGACGGACCGCCAGGCACGGGGTGTCCGGTAATTGCGTCGGTGTCGGGGGCGGACCTGGTGTTGATTGTAACAGAGCCCACGGTTTCCGGCGTACACGACATGGAGCGCGTCCTGGAACTGGCGGCGCATTTTCGAGTGCCAGCGCTGGTTATCATCAATAAGGCCGATCTCAATCAGGAACAGGCTGAGCGCATTGTTCGCATTGCCGAGAAACGCTATTCACGCGTAATCGGGCGGATACCCTTTGACCGTGTTGTGAATGATGCCCTGATGGCTGGTAAAACGGTTGTCGAATACGGCAAAAGCACTGCCGCGGACGCCATCGGCGCCATTTGGCGAGAATTGCAGCGGGTATTGAGAACCGAAAAATAATATGTCCGAAAAAAGGAGATGGTATGTATGAAGCTTTAGGCGGTGGTACTCTATTCGTCAGACGGATGGAGTAGACAGGTTGCAGGCTGAATCAGCCATGTGAGGCGCCTGCCCGCGATGCTACGCAAAGCAGGCGGGTTGACCTCGTAAAGGAGATTAGTCAGACCTGTAACTGGAGCGCCACCATAAGGGACAACCTGTGAGGGTTGATCACCTTGGATAGGAGTTTGGTGACCGCCGGAAAGCACGTCTACTTCGTCGTCGCAACAAACAAGAGAGGAGGCGGCGATGAAGAGGTATTTGGGAGTTGATTTGCATCGGAACTGTTTCACGGTGTACACACGGCAGGAAGACGGGAGCGGAGCAAGCCGGGAGTGGTCAATTCGGAGTTTGAAGGCGTTTGCCCAGACGGTGACCGCGAATGACGCGGTGGCGGTGGAAAGCACGGGGAACACGCGGTTGTTCTGCCAGGCATTGAATGGACGGGAATGTCGGATCGTGGTGGTGAACCCGCGCCAGTTTGAGGTGATCAGCCGCTCGGTGAAGAAGACCGATGAACACGACGCGAAGGTGCTGGCAGAGTTTCTGGCCAAAGATATGTTGCCGGAGGTGCGGATGAAAGACGAAGTCCATGCGCAAATAGCGAGCTTGGCGCAGACGCGCGACAAGTTGGTGAAATTGCGCACGACCTTGAAGAACAAGGTTAACAACCTGCTTGCGGCCCGCGGGGTCCTGATCCGCAAAGAGAGCCTGACAAGCGAAAAGGGATTGGCCGGGGTTCTGGCCGCGCCGGTGTCGGATCTGGCGCGCTTAGAACTGGAAATTCTGGTTGGCGAGATTCGGCATCTGAACGAGAGCATCAAGAAGCTGGAAGGCTTGCTGCATGATCAAGGTCCGAAACTGCCAGGCTGGGAGAACCTAAAAAGCATCAAGGGGATCGGAGATACAGGGGCAAGCGTCCTGCTTGCCACCATCGGCAAGATCGAAGACTTTGCCGATGAGGGAAAATTAGCGGCGTACTTCGGCATTGTCCCGCGAGTGAGCAACTCCAACGAGACGGAACACAGCGGCCGAATCACCAAGCGCGGCTGCAAACTGGGACGGACAACCTTGGTGCAATGCGCGCTGATCGCGGTGCGATACAGCCCATATCTGCAGGCCTATTACCGGCGGATCGCCGCCCATCGGGGGACCGGCAAAGCGATTATTGCGTTGGCACGGAAGTTTCTGGGCATTATTTACAAGACGTTGAAGAACAATTGGGTATTTGAAGATTTCCCGAACTTTGTTCTGGCGAAGACTTAAACGGCGTGCGTGACCGCCTTCTGCGGGGAGCGCTTGCGGCTCTCCTCGAAGGCATCCGACGCGCTGTATGAAACAATCAGATATCGGGCGTGCGTTGCGCGCGCCCGATGATGGTGTGTGTCGAATTCGGTTCCCCGAGCTTGGCGAGGGGTTTGCAGAAGCAAGGCAAGTTTGGGTTGGATGTGGGCACGCCGCGCGCCGCGCTATACTCGTGTATGCGCAAGCGCGGGAAGCCTGCAGACGACCCAAAATCGCCGCCGCATTTTGCGAACCGCATTCGACACACTTAAAGCAAAAACAAGACGAAGAAGTAGACAATCATCATAGGAG
>VSJD01000219.1 GCA_008636095.1 Kiritimatiellota bacterium
GCACCGGGTCTGAATTAATGACCCATTATAGAGTGCGAATGGAAGCATAACATGCCTCAGGATCGGAGCCCAGCGCCTGCCACGTCAGTCGCTTCTTGACAAGCCTTCTCATGGAAGAACACAAAGGTGGAAAAATCCTGTTTTCTATGCGATCTTTGCGTTCTTGTGGTTAATGCTTTTGGGTTGCGGGCATAGCCCGTTTTCGACGGAGAATGGTTGATGGAAAATGCTTACCAGAAGTGCGCCGCGGGCTTTTCACTGGGCTTAATTTTTTATTTGACGTTGGCTGGCACGGTCGCCGCCGATCGTGAAAAAACATTCGACCTGGTGATTGTGCAGGGCACGCTTTCGATGGCCAACGCTGGTGAACAAACGTATGCCCGCAGTAGGACTAAGCGCATTAGCCGCTGGCTCCAGGACTTTGGTCTTGTCCATAGTGTTGTGGATGACGAGGCCGTAGTGGCCGGCCAGCTGAAATCGGCACAGGTAGCCATCCTGCCCTACAATTCCCTGCCGCCGGACAAAGAACTGCGCGCACTGGAATCCTTTGTAAAACAGGGCGGCAAGCTGATGGTGTTTTATTCGGCCGAGCCCAAGTTGGCCAAGCTGATGGGCCTCAAGCTCGGCAGTTACCAGGCGTCCAAAGTTATCGGTCAATGGAGCAGTTTTGCGTTTAACAAGCATGCGCCACCACTCGTGCCGAAGGTGGTATACCAGGACTCGTCCAATATATTGCCGGCCTACCCGGCGGATAAAGACAGCCAGGTTATTGCCTGCTGGCAAAACAGCGCCGGGAAAGATCTGGCCGATCCGGCCTGGGTGCAATCGCCCCACGGCTTGTGGATGTCCCATGTGCTCCTGGACAGCGACGCCGTCAACAAACAGCGCATGCTGCTGGCCCTGTTAGGTGCTTATGTTCCTTCCCTCTGGGAGCAATCTGCCGCACGCGTCATGGCCCGCGCAGGAAAAGTGGGGCCGTTTATCAACTTGAACGATGCCGTTACCGGCATCACCCGGATGGCACGGGGCGCAACCGCAGAGGAATTTGTGAACGCCCTGCTGGCACAGTGCGGCCAGGACTATAAAATCATGTCCGCCGCCCTGGCGAAGCGGAAATACGCGGAAGTCGTGGAAACTGGACAGCGCCTCCAAACCAAATTGGTGGAAGCGTTCGCCCGTGTCCAGCACCCTAAAAACCAGGAATTCCGCGGTGTCTGGGACCACACCGGGCTGGGCCTCTATCCCGGGAACTGGCCCAAAACCGGCCGGATCCTGGCCGATGCCGGCATGCATGCCGTTTTTGTCAATGTGCTCTGGGCAGGCTTGGCGCATTACGATAGCCGGGTTGTGCCGCAGTCGGAAGCCGTCAGCCGCTACGGTGACCAGTTAAAACAATGCCTGGCCGCCGCGCACGCGAACCACCTGGAAGTCCACGTCTGGAAAATCTGCTGGAATCTGAGCAATGCACCGGAATCTTTCGTGGCCGCCATGCGGAAGGCAGGGCGCTTGCAAGTCACCAACACCGGCAAGGAACTGGAATGGCTCTGTCCCTCCCATCCCGATAACGTGGCCTTGGAACTGAAAGCCATCAGCGAGGTACTCAATCGTTATACGGTGGACGGTATTCACTTGGATTACGTGCGCTATCCGGATAATAACGCCTGTTTCTGCAACGGGTGCCGCCGGCGCTTCGCCCAGCAGCTGGGCGAGAAAATCACCGACTGGCCCAAAAGCGCGCAAAGCGGCAATCTGAGCAGCAAATACAATTCCTGGCGTAGTGCGCAGATCACCGCGTTGGTCCGCGCCGTGCATGACTTGGCCCGCAATTCCGGTGTCCAGACCTCGAAGAGAGTCAGGATATCGGCCGCGGTCTATCAGGGATATCCCGGCTGTATCAATAGCATTGGCCAGGACTGGGGCCGCTGGCTGAAAGAAGACCTGGTGGATTTTGTCTGCCCCATGGATTACACGACCAGCAACGACGTGTTTAAGGATCTGATCCGGCGTCAGTTGGCGCTTGCCAACGCCGGCGGGCGCGTGTTTCCCGGCCTGGGTGTCACCGCCATGGAAAGCCAGTTGGCGCCCGACCAGGTCATTGAGCAGATCCGGCAGACGCGCGAGGCCGGCGCGGACGGGTTTGTCCTATTCGATCTTAACCGCACCCTGGAACACGACATTCTACCGGCGTTGCGCATGGGCCTGACCAGGCCATAGGGACGGAGGCCAGACGACAGATGACGGATGACGGACGATTCAATTTTAAATATCTTTGGATTAGCTTTTGACTTCGGCCTTCGTTTCCATTATGATAATCGGCGAAAAACAATAAAAACAACTGTTGCCCGGGAAAACGCATCATGACGGGAAAACCGATCGGCAAAAGCAGATTCAAACGGGTCCTTTTTAAACTCAGCGGCGAGGCCATGCGGAACAAGCAAACCCGCCTGAGTATTGATCCGGACATGGTGCGGACCGTCGCCGCCCGGATCAAGACGGCGCGGGCCATGGGCGCCCAGATCGCGGTGGTCATCGGTGGCGGCAACATTTTCCGGGGCGGGAACGGGCAGGCCCACGGGATTGATCGTAACACGGGCGATTACATGGGCATGCTGGCCACGATAATTAACGCCCTGGCGCTCCAGGACGCCCTGGAAAAAATAAGCGTGGAGACACGCGTGCAGACAGCCATCGAAATGAAACAAATTGCCGAGCCGTTCATCCGCCGGCGGGCGATCCGGCACTTGGAAAAGGGACGCGTGGTCATTTTCGGCGGCGGCACGGGCAACCCCTATTTTACAACCGACAGCGCCGCGGCCCTGCGCGCCAACGAAATCGGCGCCAATGTCCTGCTGAAGGCCACCAAGGTGGATGGGATTTATACGGATGATCCGCTTAAAAATGCTAAGGCACGGCGCTACACGACCCTGACCTTCCGTCAGGCGCTGAAGGATTCGCTGAAGGTGATGGATTCGGCGGCTTTTGCATTGTGCATGGAGAACAATATCCCTATTATTGTGTTTGATTTCTTCAAACCCGGGAATGTCGAGCGCGTGCTGGCGGGTTGCCGGATCGGCACGCTGGTCAAAAATCCCGCCATTGGCGGATAAACACCGCAATAGATGGGTAAACCCTGCCCGCCATAGGCAGGTAGAATCGGAGCGCACGTCATGGAATCACTGGATGATGTCCTGCTGGAAACCGAAGACAAGATGGCCAAATCATTGGAATTCCTGCAACAGCAGTTTGGGGGTTTGCGCACCGGCAAGGCGTCCGCCAGCCTTGTGGACCATATCACCGTCTTGTATTACGGCACCCAGGTGCGCCTGCGTGAGATCGCCAATATCTCAACGCCCGACATGCGGCTTATCGTAATTAACGCTTATGACCCCACCGCCTTGCCGGCCATCGAAAAAGCCGTTAGCGCCGCCAACCTCGGTATCACGCCGCTCAACGATGGGCGCGTCATCCGCATCCCGATCCCGGAACTGAGCGAGGAACGCCGCCGCGAACTCTCCAAGGTGGCCAAACAGATGACCGAAAAGGCACGGGTAGTTATCCGCAGTAACCGCCAGGAAGCCAACGAACAGGTCAAGCGCCTGCTTAAAGCCAGTTCGATCACGGAGGACGAGAAGGACCACGCCCTCAAGGAAATCCAGAAATACACGGACGATTTTATCAAGAAAATGGACCAGGCCCTGGAAGCCAAGGAAAAGGAGATGATGACGTTCTAATGTGGGCCTTGCCCGCCGCGTCACTACGCTTGCGTTCCGCAAGTGGCTTGGCCACTCAAGAAATTCCAAGGAATAGTCAAATTCTAATAAAAACAAAATAAATCTTGGTTTTCTTTCCGTTTTTTACCTTTGCCTTAATTGATTGCATTTCCTTGGAATTTGAAGCTTGGATTTTGGAATTTCGCTGGTGTGCCCTGAAGTATGCGCTGAGCTTAACTTCAGGGCGTGGCCATTCTTGATGTTTTCTTGTTTTTTATAGCGGTTCGCAACGTTTAAGGTGCTAACCGGGAGAGAACTATGACAGATAATGGATCCGCTCATGATCCGGCTGACGCGCCGCCTTCTAACGACGATCTTAAAAGCCAGACCTCGCGAATTTCCTTGGAGAGCGCCCGGCCGCTTAAATCACCGCTCGAAGTGAAAAAAGCCACAGGCCTCGTGCCCGGTATTCCGGCGGTTGGACCGATTCCGCAAACCATTCGCCTGAAACGTCCCCCCACATCGCCGATCACGGTGCAACCCGTTGACCTGCAGCCAGCGGTAAAAAAGGCCAGCGATACCGCGCTCGTGCAGGCACCCACCACCGTCCGAGCCGCGACCGCGGAAACGGTCAAGCGGCAGACCTCGCGAATCGGGCTGGCCGAATCAATGGCACCCAAGGGTCCCACGGACTTTAAGCGAACCACCGGCCCTATCTTAGGCATTCCAACGCATGCCGGGCCGATTCCACAAACTATTCGCCTGAAGCGCCCGGTTACGTCGCCAGCGAAGCGCCCACCCACATCCCCAGTCATCGCCAAACCCTCGGAACCCTCCGTGATGCCGCGCGTGGAACCGGTAACGAGGGGCGGCCAGGACACTACCGAAGCGCCGACGGTCATTAAACATATAGCCGCGCCCAAGACACCGACATCGCGCATCGTGCTGGAAGAGCTGTCCGAGCCAGTCTCCGCCACCACTAAACCGCCCACAACCAACATTCCGCCGCTCACGTCTGCGGAACCACCGGCACCCAAGACCATCCGCCTGAAACGGCCTTCCACCCTGAGTGACGCCGAAGAAACTATCCAAGTCATAAAAGCGGAGGAATCGCTGCGGACGGCCGGAAAAGGGGAAACCGCAAAAATTGATTTACCGCTCGAGGATAGCTCCCTGACGCCCATTACCCAGCGCAAGACAATCAAGATCAAGCGCACGGACCGTACTGTCACGCCCCGCTCGGCAACGCCGGAGGCCGCCGCGGCGCCAGAACCCGGCGCCCTCGTGGAAGCGCCCGCGCCGGAAGAGGAGGAAACGTTTGCATTTCCGCTCGTGGCTGTCGCCGCGACGCTTTGTATCGCCGCCCTTGTTTATATTATGGTTGCACAGGCATTTGGCGTCCATCTGCTTTTGCCATCTTCCATGCAATTGCATTGACCTTGGATGTCAAGCCAAGCTCGTAAAGGTCATTCTAAATTTTTCCGCCACAGGCGGATCCGCTCGAGGCGGAAACATCATTGCGCATTCCTAATTTTTAACTTATAGGAGGTCCTACCATGACATCCAACCCGGTTGTTCACCTGACCGCCGCTAACTGGGACACTGAAGTAACGAAAGCAACGACCCCCGTGCTGGTGGATTTCTGGGCCGAATGGTGCGGTCCCTGTAAAATGATTGCCCCGGTCCTCGATGAACTGGCGGGCGAATTATCCGGAAAAATCAAGATCGCCAAGGTCAATGTCGAGGAGAGCCAGGACCTGGCCGCCAAATTTCATATCCATTCCATCCCTACCTTGCTCGTCTTCAAGGCCGGCGTCGTCCAGGAACAGATGGTCGGCGCCCCGCGCAAAGCCGACCTGAAAACCAAACTGAGCGCGTACCTGTAAGCGGATAATTACCTTTCAGGCAGACCGGCCATGGCGGAAACCAAAGAGCTTTTCCAGCTTCTTCAGGTCAATTTCAATGGGTGGGTATCCATGCCACCCGAAAAGCAATTTCTTATCAATCTCATTTCCTGGTCTTTCCGGTTAGGTGATCACTCTTGTCCAAAACAATAATTTTAGAATGCATACAATCGTTGATAACACAGCAATATCTTAAAATTGTCGATTGACGAGACCTCATCCTCCCCTTGGGAGAGGGAATGTTATTTTGGACACCAATGTTAGGTGATATAATAATTTTTTGGAACACACAATACTCCCGAAACACTGTTAACCTTGAGCAAGCCCTGAGCAGACCGGTGGTGAGCAAAGTCGAACCAGTCGAAGGGCGCGTCGAAATCCCGATACGCTTTGTGATCGGGATGACTATGAATAAAAATGGAGTTTCCATGAATAAGTCAGGTTAAGCCTTTTTGGTGTTTGGTGGTTCCGCGAGCAACATATTTAACCAGCGCCAGGCGCTGTCCAGGAGGAAGAATACCGTGACCGAAATCAGAAAAGAACCTTATGTTCTGCCGGGCGTGGATATCGGGCCGGAAAACCCATTGCCAACGTTCAGACAACCCGAGCAGGAGTATAAGCCCTGCGTTTTGGAAGGCATACCGGCTGAAGAAACCAAGCTGATAGGATGGAAGACCGATTTTCGTGTTCTTCCCTATAGAATTCAAGATGGCTACACAGCCGACAAGCAGACGAAATCGTTCGATTCGGTAATAATGGAAAACGAGTATCTGAAAGCCACATTTGTCCCGGCACTCGGCGGGCATATGATGAGCCTGATACACAAACCATCCGACACCGAGCTTCTGGACCGCAACCCGGTATTTCAGCCACGCAACCTGGCCCTGCGTAACGCCTGGATAAGCGGAGGAATCGAGTTCAACGCCGGGCAACGGGGGCATCACTACCTGACGTGCTCCCCCTTGCATACTTGCCTGATAAAAGGTCCGAATGGTGAACCGGGGATGCGTATGTATGCCTGGGATAGAGTAAAGCGGTTTACATATCAGATGGACTTTTACCTGCCGTCCGGCTCACAATTCCTGTTTATGCATGTTCGCATTGTGAACGCGCTCGATTGTGAGACTCCCATGTACTGGTGGACCAATATGGGAGCCCCTGAGAAAAAGGACCGTAGAGTTCTGGTTCCGGCCGACACCTGTATATATAACGTCGAGAAAGAGTTTGCCCTGGGACATATGCCGGAGATAGACGGTTACGATGTGCCCTGCACAACAAGTATCAAGCACTCGATGGAGTTTTTCTTCCGAATGGGTGAGACCCAAAGGCGCTGGATTGCCACGCTGGACAAGAACGGCAAAGGATTCATTCAGACCTCCACTGACCGCCTAATTGGCCGCAAGCTCTTTGTATGGGGAACCAGCAAAGGCGGAAACAGATGGCAGGAGTATCTGGCTGCACCTGGAAGTGCATATGTAGAGATTCAGGCCGGCCTTACCCAGACACAGATCGAGCATATCCCGATGCCGGCCCACTCCGAGTGGACTTGGACCGAAGCGTTCGGAATGATGGCGATGGATCCGGCCAAGGTGCATGGAACCGAATGGCATTCTGCCTGGACAGCAACGGATGCCGGATTGGAATCAGCATTGCCAAGAGCGGACCTCAATGCATTGCACACAGAATACGATAAGCTGATGACCCAGCCTTGTGGAGCAATGTTGCATGGAGGACTTGGCTGGGGCGCCCTGGAGCGACGCAGAGCCAAAACTGCAGGAGCGGTGGATATCATTCCGGCAGAGCTTCGTTTTGACGAGTCCGATCTCGGATGCGACCAGGTTGCGTGGATGGAATTGCTGGATACCGGCAAGCTCCCTGAAACCTGCGCCTGCCAGGAACCAGGCCAGTTTATGGTTCAACCGGAGTGGAAAGCGGAGCAAGCGACCACTGGCTGGGATGGTATCACCTTGGCGTTGC
The DNA here is from genome assembly GCA_008636095.1 of Kiritimatiellota bacterium. Classification (GTDB taxonomy): domain Bacteria; phylum Verrucomicrobiota; class Kiritimatiellia; order JAAZAB01; family JAAZAB01; genus VSJD01. Next base: position 7,592 of record VSJD01000219.1, read on the forward strand.
CCATGTCGAGGCCGGTGAGATCAAAGAGGCAATCGAAGCATGGGACAAGTCTCTCAAGCACAAGCGCACCGGCTGGGCTCTGCGGAACCTGGCGGCTTTGGAACTGCGCGAACATCACAAAGAAGCTGCCCGCGCCCTGTACCGGGATGCCTGGGGAGCCGGACCTCAGACCATATACCTGGCCAAGGAATATTCAGCCCTACTGCTGGATATGGGACTTAACCAGAGTGTCGTTGACTTGATAAATGCAATGCCGGAAGAGATACGTTCAGACGAACGCATACGTCTGATGTCCGCCTGGGCAAAGGTCCGTATGGATGATTTTTGTGAAGCTGAGAAACTTTTGAAGTTTTTTGAATACGAATTCGTAACTATGATGGAGGGCGAAGGTTCACTTGCCATTCTGTGGTTTGAGATGCATGAACGCAGAATAGCAAAGGAACAGGGAATCCCGATTGACGACGAGCTAAAAGCAAGGGTGCGGCATGACTTCCCACCCCCTGCCAAAATAGACTTCCGTGTAGCAAGGGAAGTAGCGGAGAGAAATAAATAAAAACAATTTTTATTATGTTATCATTGATTTGCACGCTGAACCAAGACGCAATAATGACAAGGCCCAATAATGATGGAGTCAAAATAATGAAAAAGATAGAAAAGGCAGTTAAGTTGCCAACGGTTACTACTCTGGTTGCCAAAGGAGCAGCTAATGTGGAAATTCTTCACCCTGACAGCGCAGCCGGCAAAGCCGGAGCTGAAAAAATAGCCGGGACGATTAAGGCAAAGAGTAATGTCCGGGTGACCACGCGCATTGCGACTAAAGCCGACCAGATGCCCAAAGGCAACGTAATTATGCTTGGCAATATAGCCAATAACCCGGCATTGCTCTTACTGTACAGCCGATATCTGTTGACTGCTGATGAAAACTTTCCAGGCACTGGTGGTTACACCTTGGAGACGGTAGTTGAGCCCATTCAACGTGGCGCAGATGTGCTTGTAATTGGAGCCAGTGACGATGCCGGTTTGGGGCAGGGCGTAGAGGTGCTGTGCGCCAAAATTGCCGAACATGGCAAAGCAGGAGAGCTGGTATTACCCATAATCTTCGAACAAAAATTGGAGAAATCAAAAGGCAAGGCGACCTTTGCTGAAGATCATTTTGCCAAGGGAATGAAAGATGCTCAACATGCGCTTGATGGCGGGAAACATATGTCACTTGGTGGAGTTTTAGCTGAAATCGGTGACCGTTACCGGGCATATCACAATAGCGCCGATGCCAGGTTGTATGTCGCCGTAGCTAAATTGTTTGGAGAAAGCGCCATCAACGATCCCAGGAAATTTGGCGGACCATGGGGTTTTGACAGTGACTTTGCCAGCTACAATGCGATCGCCGGCTGGGATGTCATCGAGCATGACGTGGCGATTAGTGATGCCGATCGTTTGGCCGCGGCCAATGTGTTGCTACGCTGGTTGCGTGAAGATATTTTTGATGAGGCCAAGCACGCAGCATCGGAAACCGGAGTTTTGCACAATCACACGACATTCGCCACGCTCGGATCAATGCGTGGTGCGTTCTATTTTGACAAGTATTATCCGGAATTGGGCGATCCGGCCAATTGGAAAGCGGCCGTTAAAAAGATCTTTACCCGTCAAACTGCATCAGGAAAAGTGCTCGATGATAGCGATGGTTATCTGTGGCACACCTGGCGGCACATGATGATCTATACCCTGGCTATGCCGGATTATACGATGCTGGAGAACGGCGTCGCCAAGAAGATGGTTACGCTCAATGCCATCACCTGCGATAATTTGGGAGCGCAAGCACCGTATGGCGACACCGGCGGCTGGGCTTCGGGCAATGGGGATTTGATCGTGCTGGATATGTACTACAGCGCTACCAAGGATCCGATGGCAGCCTATTTGCTCAAACTCAAACGTCCCAGATCAAAAGCCTATGGCGTCAGTGGCTTCTTTAACAAAATAAAAGCTGAAAGGCAAACAGCCGTCGATGGTTTGCAAATTATTCCGTTGGATCAGACCTTTTATGATTCGGTGGAGTGTTTTGAACTGCCTGTTGAAACGTGCTTTGATAAGTTTTCATTCCGCGAGAAATTTTCTCCGGAGGCCCTTTATGTTTTGGTTGACGGGATGGATACTGGCTCACACCGTCACGCTGACGCCAACAGTATCTTGCGTTATAGCCAGTATGGGCGTGACTGGTTGGCAGAGAACTTCTACTCGGCAAATCAGCAAAAGTGCCACAATTCAATGCTGATACTATGCGATGGCGAGGCGTTTGATTTGCCTGGTTATGTGGAAATTTTATCGAAGGATGAGAATGACAAGTTTGCCTATGTCGCCGGCCGCGCCAAAGGCACCGCACCGGCCGATTGGATTCGCTACTGCATATGGCTC
>VSJD01000220.1 GCA_008636095.1 Kiritimatiellota bacterium
AAGGACGCGAAGGCGTTATTGGTCATCGATGAGGCGATTGCGCAAAAAAGCGGAAATTACCGCTTTAGCCAGAAGTGGCATACGATTGGCGACATTGCATTGCAGAACAATGGCGCAAGACTGGTGCAAAATGGTCCGGCAATGCAGCTGAAATTGGATGTTAATAACAGCGTGATTTCTCACCAAGTTGATGATGGCGAGCGGGCCAAAGGCTGGGCAAAATACCCGTACGCCAAGCCAATCATCAATATAGTTACGCAAACAAGTGAATCCAAGCTGGACAAGGGCGACAAGATCAGACTGTTGGCTTTGTGGCATGGCGATGAAAACGGCAAACTTGCCGATAGTTTGGTGAAGAGCGCAAAGGATGGCGTCGTTTACCAAATCGGCGATAGTGCCGGGAAAATTACCATTAATGACAAATATCAGGTGGCAATTGCTTACGCCCGGACCCAAAAAATTCCTCGCGCAGTTGCCAAGACGGACAGCGCTTCAAACTGGGCGCAGTGCCCGGTATTGACCAGGAACTGGAGTTACCGCCTGGACAATGCTACCGCGCCGAATCGTCTGGTCAAGTATGCCGATAGTTATCTGGTTGGCGCCAAGGATGGCAGACTTCTGCAAATTGATAACTCCGGCAAACTGCAAAGTACAATCAACACCAGGAAACAAATCAACGACTTGGCGGTCCTCGATTTGAATGATGACAATGTTGATGAGATCCTGGTGGCCGGAGATGATGGTGTCATCAGGGCCATTGACACGAATGGCAAAAAGGTGTGGGATTTCGAAGCGCCATTCTATCGCATCCAATCCAGTTTTAGCACTATTCGTTTAGTTGATTTGGGAGGTGACGGCAAAATGGAGATTGTCGCAGGCAATCAAAATTGGCATACCTACGCAATCGGACGGGACGGCAAAGAGTTGTGGAAATTCGAAGTGGTCCATCCCGTGCGCACCATTGAGGTCGCCGATATCGATGGTGATGGCAAGAATGAGATAGTATCAGGCACCAAATACTACTGGATCACCGTTTTGGATAATCTAGGCAATAAGCGCTGGGGCGGTGGTTTTGGGCGTGGTTTTGGCGCACTTGGCTTGCCCAAGGTTGACCAAAAGAGCTGTTCCGTGGTGGCTGGTTGCGATGACGGTAAGATTGATTTTTACAACTTTGCCGGCGAAAAAATCGCGGTGTTCTCCACTGGTTATCAGATTGCCATGATTGCGACAGTCAAGTGTGCCGATACGGATGTAGAAAACGTCCTGGTGGCATCGCAAAACGGATTTGTCTACTGCTTTACTTCAAGCGGCAAGCGGCTGTGGTCAAGACCGCTGGCGGGCGAGATTACTGTTTTACGTACAACTGCAGATGGCGGCGCGATTGTCGGCAACGATGCCGGCGAGGTATGGCAGTTGGGCAATGACGGCAAAGTTTTGGCGTACTGCAAAACTGATGGCAAAATCAAAGACATCCTCGTGGACGCAAATAATGCAGTAGTTGCCACCGGCAATGGCAAGGTTGAATCCTTGAATCTGCTTAAAGAAAGGAAACAGCGATGAAAGAAAATAATGGAAAATTCATGAATCCCGATTCCCAGTACCGCGGGAAACCCTTCTGGGCCTGGAACGGAAAGCTTGAGGAAGGCGAACTTCGCAGACAGCTCAACGTGATGAAGGAGATGGGCCTGGGAGGCGCGTTTATGCATTCGCGCGTCGGACTCGCCACCGACTATCTTTCAGATGAATGGTTCAAGCTTGTTAAGGCGTGCGCCGACCAATGCAGGAAGAATGGCATGGAGGCCTGGATGTACGACGAGGACCGTTGGCCCTCCGGCGCCGCAGGCGGACTTGTCACAAAAAACCCGAGATACCGGATGCGCATGCTAAAGATGACTTCTGCGGATGCCGCGGACTACAAGTCCGAGGGTGGTGAGCTCGCAGTGTTTATTGCAAAAATGGAAGGCAACACCCTCCGCAGCTACAGGAAGGCGAAATCCGCAAGGAAACCCGATGCGGAGAAGGGCGAAAAGATACTCGCCTTCAAAGTCCAGCTCGAGGAAAATTCACCTTGGTACAACGGATTCACATACCTCGACACGATGTCCGACGAGGCCGTCAAGCAGTTCATCAAGACAACTCATGCGGCATACGCGAAGAACTGCAAGAAGGATTTTGGCAAGCTCATGCCGGGAATATTCACCGACGAACCGAACTACGGATACCTTTCCGCAAACAAGAACACATCGAAAATCCCATGGACCGGCAAGCTCCTTCAGACCTTCAAGAAACTTTATGGCTACGATCTTACCGACAAGCTTCCCGAAGTGATCTTCCGATTGAACGGCGAGGAATTTTCAAAGGCGCGCCACGATTACTTCGAGACATGCACGCATCTCTTCACGAATAATTTCGGCAAGAAGATTTACGAATGGTGCGCCAGGAACAAGGTCGCGTTTACCGGACATGTACTTTCAGAGGAATCCTTGCCAAGCCAGACTCGTGTCGTCGGCGGAGCGATGCGCTTCTACGAATACATGCAGGCGCCCGGTATTGACATCCTCTGTTCGCGGGGACTTACCCGCGCGGGAAGTCCAGAACCCGAATATCTTACCGCGAAACAGTGCAGTTCGATGCTTGACCAGTTTGGCCGGAAGTGGATGCTGAGCGAACTCTACGGCTGCACGGGCTGGCATTTCACCTTTGCGGAACACAAGGCCGTCGGCGATTGGCAGGCCGCGCTCGGCGTCAATCTCCGCTGCCAGCATCTTGCCTGGTACACGATGGAAGGCGAGGCCAAACGCGATTATCCGGCTTCCATTTTCTTCCATTCCCCATGGTGGCGGGACTACCCGGTCGTCGAAGATTATTTTTCAAGGGTCAACTACATGCTGACGCAAGGCAGGGCGGTCAGGGATGTCGCCGTGATTCACCCGATCGAAAGCGCGTGGGGCGTCGCGTACCAGCAACTGTTCGATTCCGACGGGGATTTTCCGCTTGGGAAGGAAGGGGACAAGCAACAGCCGATAATTGCTTTAGATGATAATCTCAAGCAGGTCCAGCAGATACTTCTCGAGGAACATTTCGATTTTGAATATGTGGACGAGGACATTCTTGCACGCCACGGCGCCGTAAAAAACGGCAGGTTCAATCTTGTCAAATCCTCGTACAGCACAGTCGTTGTTCCGCCTGCTCACACGCTGAGGAAGAGCACCTGCGAGATGCTTGCAAAATTCGCCGAAGCCGGCGGGAAAGTGATCTTCGTGGAGCCAACCCCTGCGTATGTCAATGCCGAAAAATGCGATTGCATCAATGCGATTGTTGCGAAATGCGCAAAGGTCGGACTCGACAGGGCTGAAATCGTGAAGGCGCTTTCCAAGGACAAGCGCATAAGGAAGATCGCCGTGAAGGCCGCCGATGGCAAGGAATACAATCCATGCCTTTACATGATGAGGCAGGACAAGAATGGACGCACGGTCGTCTTCGTCTGCCATACTCTGCAGGACATGGATTCCGGGGAGGTCACGGTTGAAATTCCGGCAGACGGCGTGGTCCAGGAATGGGATGCGATCACAGGAGAGATATATAGCGCCGACGCGCAGAAGACATCTGCGGGTGTTAAAGTAAAGACGGTCCTTTACGGTTATGGAAGCAGGCTGTTCGTTGTAGACCCGAAAGCTGATGCGTCGCTGAAAAAACGCGCTGGCGCGAAGGAAAGCAGCCGGCAGAAGATCGAATGCGGAGTCATGAATATCTTCAGGGACGAACCGAATGCGTTCCCGCTCGATGTTCCGGAATATTCACTGAACGGCGGGGAATGGAAAAAGGCCAAGGACATTCTGAGAGTTGACGATGCCATCCGTGACTTTACAAAATGGGCCCACCGCGGCGGCGCGATGTGCCAGCCATGGACACAGAAGGAGACATCCGAATCGAAGAAGGTCAATCTCGGACTCCGCTACACCTTCGAGATCGAGGATATTCCAACCGGTCCATGCCATCTTGTAATGGAAAGGCCGGAGAAATTCTCGGTAGTCCTCAACGGCTGCGAGCTTAAGCATGACGAGGGTGAAGGCTGGTGGATTGATAATTCATTCCAGAAGCTTCTTGTGCCTTCGAGAGTCCTCTGTAAAGGCAGAAACGAGCTTCTGCTTACGACCAGATACGGTCAGAAGGACAATCTTGAAGCCATCTACTTCACCGGAGAATTCGGATTCAAATGGGTCAACGGGACAAGTCCCGTCATAACCAAACTGCCCACAACGCTCAAGATTGGCGATTGGTGCGAACAGGGATTCCCGTGCTATTCAAGTGCGGTCACGTATTCCATTGATCTCGACATCAACGCTGATCCAGGGAAGAAGGTCGTGCTTGAAGTTCCTGATTGGAAAGGTGCGCTGGTGAAAGTGCATGTGAATGGCAGGAAGGCCGGCAATATCGCCTGGAAACCCTACGAGGTCGATATTACCAACCTTGTCGTCAAAGGCAAAAACAAGGTTGCGATCGAGGTTGTCGGGACAAGAAGGAATCTTCTCGGTCCGCTGCATCTCAATGTAAAATTTCCGAACTGGACTGGTCCAGGTCAGTACAAGCAACAGGAGGACTGGACTGACGAATACGTCAGGTTCCCGTACGGCCTGATGGGCGAACCATCCGTATCGGTGAGGGAATAGTTGATGAGCCGGAGATAACATCAGCCCCGCCATAGCTCCCTGAGTCGCGGCACGTATTCTGACTGATATCGGCCACCCTTGGTGAATTGGTTTTGCGAAGTTAATAAGAGTGGCGGCGCTGGATAACAAAAGCACGCAGAGGATTAAAAGGCGTGCGCCTGGCGGGGATCGAACCCACAACCTTCGGCTTCGGAGGCCGACACTCTATCCAATTGAGCTACAGGCGCAGTTAGTCCGGAGATTTCACGGTCAAAGATTTTCCGTGAAATCTCAGTAGTCAGAATACAGAATACAGAATCCAGAATCCAGCACGAAATGCCCATGCGGCTTTCCTCATTCTGAATTCTGATTCCTGTAGTTATTTGTTTTCTTTGCTTTTTTTTCACCGCACTTCCCCTATAGTATGCCTCCATGAGCGACCCCATTACCCCCATGATGAGCCAGTACCGGCGGATCAAAGCCGAATTGCCGCCCGGCACGATTCTCTTTTTCCGGCTGGGCGATTTCTATGAAATGTTTTTTGAGGATGCCGTTGAGGCCTCGCGGATTCTAGATATCGCACTCACCAAGCGCCAGAAAGTGCCCATGTGCGGAGTGCCGCATCATACCTATGAGACTTACCTGGCGCGGCTAATCCGCGCCGGCAAAAAAGTGGCCATCTGTGACCAGGTCGAAGACCCCGCCACCGCCCAGGGGATCGTCCGGCGCGAAGTGACCGGCATTCTGACTCCCGGCGCCGTACTTACGGATCAAATCCTCGACCGTAATCGCAACAATTACCTCGCCGGTCTTTATGAAACCGGTGGTCTCTTTGGCCTGGCCCTGCTGGATCTCTCCACGGGCGCATTCCAGGCAGAAGAAACTTCCGATCCGGAGACGCTCCGCGACAGCCTTCTCCGGCTCACGCCCACCGAATGCGTCTTGCCCGCCGAAGCCTCCCGCGATCCGGCCTCGTCCTTGCGAGCATTGTTGAATCAACTACCGGCGCTCATGGTGAGTCCGTACGACGATTGGACCTTCGAATACGAAACGGCCCACGATACGCTCTTGCACCACTTTAAGGTGCAATCCCTGGAGTGTTTCGGCGGCGAGGGTCATCCGGCTATCATTGGCGCGGCCGGCGGCATGGTGCATTACGTCAGCAATGCGTTGCGCCGCAACCTGGCGCATGTCCAGCGTCTGTGCATCCGGAACCCCGGCGATTTTCTGATCATGGACGAGGCCACGCGAAGCAACCTGGACCTGGTCGCTTCCCGGAGTTTGCCTTCGGTGTCCTTGCCCGGCGGCTCCGGCCGTAGCGACGGCGACGGCCGTAGCGACGGCACAGCCACGACACTTCTGGGCGTGCTGGACAGCACTAAGACCCCCATGGGCGGTCGGCTCCTGCGCGAATGGGTCCTGCGTCCTTTGACCCGGCTCGAAGCCATTAAGGACCGCCACGACGCCGTCGAAGCCTTTTGTAAAACCCGGACGCTTCTGCGCGATTTGCGCGAGGCCCTGGAGCAAGTGCGCGACATGGAACGCATTATGGCGCGCCTGGGTGCCGGCACCGGGAATGCCCGGGACATCCGCGCATTGACGCAATCCCTGGCCATATTGCCGACCGCACGCGCGCTCGTGGCCGATTCCCCGGTTCGCTCCCTGGCCGCTTTGGCACAAACGATTTTGCCCCAACCTGAGCTGGTGGAACTGGTGGAAAAAGCCATTGTTGATGAGCCGCCGATTAGTATTAAAGAAGGGGGCCTGATCCGGCACGGCTACCACGCCGAACTGGATACCCTGCGCGACGCCGCCACACAGGGCCGCAACTGGCTGGCCGAGTATCAGGCCAGGGAACAACAGCGCACCGGTATCAAGACGCTCAAGGTTCGGCATAATAAAATATTCGGCTACTACATCGAGGTTTCCAAGGGCCAGTCCGCCAACGTACCGGCCGATTACGCCCGCAAACAGACCCTGGTCAACGCCGAGCGCTTCATCACACCCGAACTGAAAACCTACGAGACAAAAATTTTCGGCGCCCAGGACCACGCCATGGCGCTGGAATATGATCTCTTCCTGGAAGTCCGTGACACCCTTGTGCGGGCCACGGAATCCATCCAAGCCTCGGCCCAAGCCCTGGCTCAGTTAGATGTCCTGGCGGCGCTGGCGGATCGGGCCCTGGCCCTGCGCTACACACGGCCGGTTATGATCCAGACCTCGGCTTTAACCATCCGGGACGGTCGCCATCCGGTGGTTGAGCAAATGCCCGGCGCGGACCGCTTTGTACCCAACGACACCCTGCTCGATGGCGGTGAAAACCGGGTGATTATCATCACCGGCCCAAACATGGCCGGCAAATCCACATATATTCGCCAAGTCGCCCTGATCGTGATCATGGCGCAAATGGGTTCGTTTGTGCCGGCACTCTCCGCCGAAATCGGCATTGTGGACCGGGTCTTTACCCGCGTGGGCGCCAGTGACGACCTGGCACGCGGGCGCAGTACTTTTATGGTGGAAATGCAGGAAACCGCCAACATCCTGAACAACGCCACGTCCAATAGTCTCATCGTGCTCGACGAGATTGGCCGCGGGACAAGTACCTTTGACGGCATCAGCATTGCCTGGGCCGTGGCCGAACACTTACATAACGCGGTCAAGGCCAAAACCCTGTTTGCCACGCATTTCCACGAACTTACCGATCTGGCCATGACCATGCACGGCGTAAAAAACTATAACGTGCTCGTCCGCGAACAGGCTGATGGCGTCATTTTCATCCGCAAGATTGTGCCCGGGGGTACCGACAAGAGCTACGGAATTCAAGTGGCCCGCCTGGCCGGCCTGCCTCAGGAAGTTGTGGACCGTGCCCGGGAAATTCTGCTCAACCTGGAAGATGGTGAATTTGGCGAAGCCGGCCAGCCAAAACTGGCGCTCCACCGCCCGCGCAAAGGTAAAAACCACCCCGGCCAGATGGCGCTGTTTGAGGTCTGATGCCAGACGGCAGACCGTGAAGAGGACACCAGACGCCAGATGCCGGACGCCGGACCGGATATCAGAAATCGAATTCTCTGACCTTATCCGTCTGTTCTTGTCTGGCGTCAGGCGTCTGGTATCTGGCGTCAGTTCTACATGCCCGCCTGCGGCGACGCCACCTGGAAGCCCAGGTAGCGTTCCAGCGCTTCGCGTACCGGCGCGAGGATATGGCCGCCGGCCACGCTGACGTGGTGACGATGGCCGTTCTGCCCGATATGCAGGAGTACATCCTGGAGCCCCGGTATTTCCACAACCCCCGCGCACCCGAAAAAGTCCGGGGGAATCGGATCGTTGGTAAAGCGGCCCTGCCCCAGGAAGAATTTCAACCGACCGGCATCGGTGATCATGCTCCCGAACGTACAGTCACCCGGTGCGATGCGGCCGGTGTTACAGCCAAATCCCTTGCCCTTGCCAATCGCATTGGCGAGAATCAGGTGATCGCTGATCGTGCCCTTGCCCTGCATCAGGTCGGCCGGCACCGGGCCGCAATGGAAGAGAATGCACTTGTCCTCATCATCGGCGTAATTATTGTTCCAATCCAGGCAGGTGGCAGGGCCATCCGAAGCCAGGGCCAGCGCCTGCATGGTAACCGCGTTGCCGATATCCACTTCGCAGGCCGCCGTAATTCCACGGTTATTGAGTTCGCTCAGCACGACGCAGGGCGATATGCCCATCAGGGATTGCATTTCGGTCCAACAGCGCAAGGCAATAGCATCCAGCTTGTATGCGGCAATGATCTCGTCGAGCACGACACCCAGGCGGACCAGGTTATCGAATGCCGCTTTGGGGACCTGGTGCCAGCAGGCATAATTCCTTAGAATAGCCGCCTTGGCCTTGTAGGCCTTGCCGCTTGCCATCGTCTTGCGCATCCGGTCAAAAACTTCCGATAGGTCAAGCGTTTCCATCGTAATGTCGGCTTTTTGGAGTGCGATTTCATCGACCCGCACGGTCTTGAACGCCGTGGTGCGCGCGCCGATGGCGCCCACGACCATGCCCTTGATGCCATTGACCACACGACAGACACGGTCAAAATGTTCCACGTTGGTTTTGAATTCTTCGCTCAGCGGGCTGACGGTATGCGGCTTGAGCGCCGTGAATTTAACATTGCACTGGTAGAAGACATCCATGATGGAAAACTTGCCGCAAAACGCGTCGCGCCGCAGGGCCGGCGCCATCTTGTCCAGATCGTCAGGATAGGCCTGCACGAGGATCGGTACGCCGGCCTCTTTCAGCGCGGCCACAGCGCCGGTTTCATCCCCGAAATTGGGCAATGACAGGATCACACCGCCGTATTTCCCCCGGTTGCGCCGCAGGAACTCGGCATAGATTTCCCCTTCCCGCGGCGTTTCCACCGCACCGTGCCGGGTAGCAGCTTTATCCAGCAGGATGGAATCGTGTCCCATGCTTTTCAGCACGCGCGGCAAATCACGCCGGGCACCGTCCATCAGCGAAGCGGGGAAAAATCCGCGGTTTCCGAAATACAAGGCAAACGTGGTTTTAGGCGCCGTCATGTGGTCCTCCTGGTTGTTTGCAAGCTACGGACAAGAAAATACTTCATCAGCATAATACCGTCGCCTCCTGTGTCAATGGCAAAACGACCCCAGCTGGCCCGTCAGAAACGCGTCCAGCGCCTGACAATAGGCCGGCGAAGTCAGCGCTTCGCCTTCGTTATGATCGCCGGTTAATTCAAAAAATGTTTTCGGCTCGTGAGCGGCGGCAAACAAACGTTGGCCTTGCTCGAACGGGATCATTTCGTCGTCCCGGCTGTGCGCGATGAGCACCGGGCAGTGGATCTGCTCCAGCCGCGCAAGGGTGTTGTAACGGTATCTGCTCAGCAGGCGGATCGGCAGCCAGGGATAAAGCCGCGCGCCCATATCCGGGATCGAGGTAAAAGTGGCCTCCAAAATCAGCGCGGCGGGTGTGATCCGCTCGACCAGGCCGGCTGCCACGGCACCACCCAGTGATCGGCCGAAGACGACGATTTTATCCGGTGGTGTGTTACGTTTCTCGGTCAGGTACTGCCAGGCCGCGCGCGCGTCCTGGTAGGTACCCTCTTCCGAGGGTTTGCCGGTACTTTCGCCATATCCGCGATAGTCGAAAACCAGCACATTGAGGCCCAGCCCGTGGAAAAGGCTGATCGGATGCAGGCGGTCGCCGATATTGCCGCCGTTGCCGTGGCACATGAGCACCGTACCGCGGGCCCCCTCGCAGGGCACATACCAGCCGGCCAGCCGCGTATCGTCGGCCGTCATTAGAGCAACGGATTCATACGCAAGACCGACATCCGACGGCTTTTGCATGACCGGGACCAGTGGAAAATAAACCATGTGGGACTGGCGGAAAAAGAGCAGGATGCATAAGCCGACATAAACAGCCGCCACGATTTTTAAGACCGAAAGAGCGATTCTGATGACATCGGACATATTCATGGATCGCACTCTCATTCCCGGATGGATTTATGTGTGAATTCCGGATGCCACAGCCCACGGCCTACAGCCCTCTTAGTCCGCCTTCTGTCGTCCGTTGTCGGACATTCGACGTTCGGCGTTGGATGTTGGGCGTTCGACGTTTGCTTCGTTCTCTCGTCCTCCGTCATCCGCCGTCCGTCATCCGTCTGTCCGTCCCAGCGGGCGGCGTCAGGAAGCGGCCTTCCAGCGCATCGGCAACGATGCGTTTGGTGTCCGCCGGAAAATCACTTTTCAGGATCCACATTAGAAACTTGGGATTATCCCGCACGAGGTCTTTGAGTTTTCGGCCGATATTTTGCACGCCGAAATTGATGAGTATTTCGCTGTCCTGCCACTTTAGTTTACCCGTGCGATCGGCCCAGGCCGGATTGCGCGGCGGATTGCAATACTTGTCCAATTCGTCCAGGGAACGCGGCAGGTCGGCGTATTTCTGCAACTGCGCCTCGAGAACAGCAACCGTGGCCAGGGCATCGGCTTCGGCACCGTGGGCGCCCAGGTGCATTTCGCCGCAATAAAAGGTGAGCGCCGCGGAGAGGTCGCGCGGTTCCTTCTTGTGATAAATCCGCTGGGCATCCACAATGCGCCGGTTGTCGGGATTAAACTCAACCCCGGCGCGCGCAAACTCCTCGGCAAGCATCGGAATATCAAAACGCACGACGCCAAACCCGCCCAGGTCACAGTCCGCCAGAATTTCCAGGATGGCGGCGGCCATCTGCCGGAACGGCGGCGCGTGGGCCACGTCGGCATTGGTAATATGGTGGATGGCCGTGGTCTCGGCCGGGATGGGAATTTCCGGGTTCACACGGAATACATGCTGTTCGCGCCGGCCATCCGGGAACAGCTTGATAATCGCCAGGTCAATGATACGGTCCATCCTGGGGTTGATGCCCGTGGATTCGATATCCAGCACCGCCAGTGGCCGTTCCAGCTTCAAATTGGTCATGTCCCTTTTCCCCTTTCGCAAGTTGCCAGCATACTATAAAGGAGGGCGGCGCCGCTGTCCAAGCCAATCATTGTCAATACACATTATCAATCTACCGTTGACACCTGGAAAGTAATGTGCAAAATTCTATATATCTGTATGGCATCGGTTGAACATTTTACCCAAGGATTCCAAGCATGAAACCAACCTTAGTCGTCATGGCCGCGGGCGTGGGCAGTCGGTACGGCGGATTGAAACAGATTGAGCCGGTGGGACCCTCCGGGGAAATCATGCTCGATTATTCGGTGTTCGACGCCATCCGCGCCGGGTTCGGCAAGGTCGTGTTCATTATCCGGCACGATATTGAAAAGGATTTCAAAGAGGCCATCGGGGCACACTTTGAGGGGCGCATCCAGGTGGATTACGTGTTTCAGGAGTTGGCTGATTTGCCGGCGGGATTCACCCTGCCGCCGGACCGCACCAAACCCTGGGGCACGGGACATGCCGTTTTGCGTTGTAAGACCTTAGTCAAAGAACCTTTTGCCGTCATCAATGCCGACGATTTTTACGGCGCCAAGTCATATGACGTGATCGCCCGCTACCTGCAAGCCCTTGCCCCCAATGCCAATACTTATGCCATGGTCGGTTTCCAGCTGGTGAATACGCTCTCGGCCCACGGATCGGTCACACGCGGCATCTGCGAGGTGGATGCGCACCACATGCTGAACAGCGTCGTGGAACGGTTTAAGATCGAGAAAACGGCTGACGGCGCCCGCTACGAAAATGAGCACAGCCAATGGGTACCGCTCCAAGGCCACGAAATCGCCTCCATGAACATGTTCGGGTTCACGCCGACTTTGTTCGGGTTCCTCGATGAAAAATTTCCCGTGTTCCTGAAAAAAGCCGCCGGCCACCCCAAGGCCGAGTTCCTGATGCCGGCCATCGCCGACGAACTGATCCGCGAACGGAAAATCACCATGCGCGTGCTCGAGACACCGGAAAAATGGTTTGGCGTCACCTACAAGGAAGACAAGCCCTTTGTGACGTCCGGCATTCGCCGGCTGATTGAGAACGGCGTGTATCCGGAAAAGCTGTGGGACTGAAGATCGGACGCCGGATACCAGACACCAGACGCCGGATGCCAGACATCGGAAAGTAGCCAGCCATCCATCGTCTTCCTCTCTTCTCAGTTGTCTTTCTGATCAGGGCTGTCGTCCGACGTCTGTCGTCTGGCGTCAGTCTTCTCCGGTCAGCCATCCGGCATCAGGCGTCTGGCGTCCGACTTAGAACGCCCCGTTCGAGTTCGCCGTGCTTGCGCAGTTCGCGCTTCATGATTTTACCGGCGGCGTTCTTGGGCAGCTCGCTCAGGAAGAAAAATTTGCGGGGCACCTCGTGCCGGCCCAAGCTCGCCAGGCAACAAGTCCGGAGCTGGGCGACCGTTATCCCGACTCTCTCAGAGGTCGGGACGCCTTCCTTGAGCGCCACATAGGCCACGGGAATCTCGCCGTGCATTTTATGCGGCTCGCCCACCACCGCCACCTCACGGACGCCCTCGCACCGGGCAAGCACTTCCTCGATAATGCGCGGGTAAATGTTCATGCCGTTGACAATGATCATATCTTTTTTGCGATCCACGATGCTGAAATAGCCGTCCGCGTCACGGGTGCCTAAGTCGCCCGTGCGGAACCAGTCGCCGAAAAAAGCCTCCTTAGTTTCCGCCGGCAGTTTCCAGTAGCCCTTCATTACATTCGGCCCACGCACACAGATTTCCCCAATCGTACCGTCGGGCACGTCCTGGCCCTGCTCGTCCACGATTTTCATTTCGACATCCGGCACCGGCAGGCCGACCGTGCCAGACTTAGTCCGTCCACCGATCGGGTTGACGCACGTAACCGGCGAGCACTCGGTCGGTCCATCGCCCTCATAAATTTTCTTGCCAAACCGCGTCTCGAACTCGCGCATGACCGCCACCGGCAGGGCGGCGCCGCCGGAGACGCAGAATTTCAGCGTCTCGAAATGGGGCACGACGGCGTCCGGCAAACGCAGGAGCGCCACATACATGCTGGGTACGCCCATGAACAAGGTGATCCGCTCGGCCGCGATCATCTTGGCCACATGGAGCGGATCGAAGCGCGACAGCGGCACCATGGTGCTGCCCGACATGAGCGGCAAAAACATGCACGCCATGGCGGCAAAAGCGTGGAAGAGCGGCAGGATAACCAGGAAACGCTCCTCCCCCGGCTGAACCTGCATGGCCTGCAAGGTGCTCCTGATATTGCTCACCAGATTACGGTGGGTCAGCATGGCGCCCTTGGGCCGACCCGTTGTGCCGGAGGTGTACAAAATAGCGGCCAGGTCTTCTGCCGGATTGAAGGCCACCAGCGGCGTTGGCCGCACCACCGGCACCGGCCCTTCCGCCTCCGCGAATTCCGCCCACGGAATATCCTGCGGCGGCGGCAGAGCGCCGATGCACACGCAGAATGCCAGGTCCGGCGTTAACGGCCGCAGGGCGTTGACGGCGGGAGCAAAAACACCATGGTAAAACAAGGCCCGGGCGCCGGCATCATTGAGAATGAACGCGACTTCCTTCGGATTCAGAAGGAGGTTGATCGGCACGACGACCGCGCCGGCTTTCAGGATGCCGAAATAGGCCAGCGGGAACCAGTCGGAATTGATGCAATAGAGTCCGATGCGGTCGCCTTTCCGAATGCCCCGTCGGGCCAGCGCGACGGCCACCCGGTCGCTAATCCGGTCCACAGCGGCAAAATCCAGCGTGCGGCCGTCAAACGTAATAGCGGGTTTACCGGTAAAACGGCGGGCGCAATCTCTGAACATCTCCGGCAATGAATGGTGTAACAGCTCCATGTGTCAAATCTCCAAGTCTCGGCGTTCAGGCGTTCATATTTTCAACCCTACCCGTTTTCCCGCCACACGCAAAGTACGCTGATGGCAGTCCCGTTAGTACTTTATACGTCCCACGGCTTTTCCGGCAAACCGAACTGCTCGGCCAGCCAGCGATACGCCAGTCGGACCGCGGCTTCCGTCGGCCGATGCCCGGAGGCGTGATCGAAAAAGCCCAGGGCTTCCGAACGGCCAAAGAACTGATACACCGGTTTGACGGCATTCAGATATTGCCAGCTGGCGGGCCGGTCCGCCTCACCCCCGATCAACAGGAATGCTCGCGGCGCCATCAGCGCCAGCACGTGGTGATGCGCCCAGGGAAAATCGGGACGACGAATGCTGTCGCCCAGGTACCAGGGCGCATCCCAATTGGTAAATCCGAAGCCCAGGCCAAAATCCGATCCCACAACCGCTTTGATCCGCTCGTCCAGCGCGCCGGTATAAAACGCCATTTTTCCGCCCAGCGAATGACCGATGCAGACAATCCGTTCCGTGTCGATGCGCTTCTGGCTCAGCAGGTAATCCACGGCGAGGCTGGTGTCCCAGGCCAGCTTGGCCATACCGGTCCAGCGGGGATTCTCTGAAAGCAGTGTATCCGCTCCCGCCTGCCACCAGGCAAAGCCCTTATTATTTTGTGGCTCGGGCGCTGTATTGTAGGGAAATGCCTCCGTGCACACAACGACATACCCCTGCTGAACCAGGTGCCGTCCAAACTGTATGATGCGGTCTTCGGCAAGGGGTTTCCGTTCCTTGAGATCCAACCCCGCCATGGTATCGGGGTGATAAAACGGAACGACTGCGCCGGGACGCCGGGAACGGCCGACACCGCGCGGTTCCAGCTTAAGCAGGAGTTGGCGGGTCTTCGGTCCGGTTGCCTGCCGCACAAGCGTGGCTGAATAAGTCGGCTGCTCCCAGTGATCCACGACATCAACGGCATGTTCAAACGACCGGAATGATGGTTTGCCCAACACCTGGCGCACCTGTTGAAGCAGTTCGGAGCGCCGGCGCTTCCAAGTCAACCGGGTCGGTACGACGCCAGATGCAAATATCGGCGCCAGATGCTGATCGTCACCCAAATCGGTATAAGGCGGCTGGCTTACTTGCTGTGAGACGGAGCCCATTCTGTACCTCCTAAAATCCTGTGTATCTCATCATTGAAGACTATTCAGGCAGGGTGCCGCACGTCAACGTCGTCCGGCCAGTCCATTGGGCGCCGGGGGCCAGCACGACCGGCGCGCGCATGCGGCCGGTTTCAACACAGACCATGTGCCGATATTCATCATCGCCAAAATCTTCTAATCGCTTCGATTTTTCAATCCACGGGTTCCAGACCACAATGTCGTTCTGTCCGCTTTTCGCGATGGCGATCTTGCGCTTATTGCCCTGGTCATCCAGCACAACGCGATCGGGTGCATTGACATAGATCCGGTCGGTCTCCCGGTCAAACGTTATGACCTCCCGCGTCTCGACTGCCGGTCCAGGATGGAGAAAGTCCTCAAATGCCGTTCCTTGTAAGCCAAACAGGCTGGTTTGCGTGATATCGGCCACCTGGAAGTAGGTATGCAAGGCCGTCTGGAATGGGAACGGCGCAGAACCCGGATTTTTTACAGTGAACTCGAGGGTCAATGCCAGCCCAAGCGATATCGTCAGTTGCAGGCAAAACGGATGCGGCCAGAGCGCGCGCGTTTGCGCATCGTCTTCCAGCTGGAGGATGATCGAAACCGCCCCATCCGCGCCCAACGCCGTACGTGCCACGACCCAAGCGCGGGCCCGGACCAGTCCATGTTTGGGAAGCGGGCCGTCGCCGAACTGCGGGAAAATTACCGGGATCCCGCCCCGGATGGGCACTCCATCCTGAAAGTGCGACACACAACTCACAAAAAGAACTTCGCATCCCCGCGCAGTCTGCCATGCGGTCACATGCGCGCCGTGCAAATAGATCTCGGCACGCGCGCCGGAAGCGTGCTCAAGCACGGCCTTAACCAATTGGCCCCGCCCTTCCGCAAAGCGGACCCGATCCGGTATGCCATATTTTTGCTGAAGTTGTCCTGGATTCATGTTTAGAAATCCACCGACAATAGCCGGAACATGGGACGCCCGGTCAACTCGTCCGGTGTCAAATTGCTGTCCCGGTCCCGGTCCAGTGATTTAAACGAATCATTCAAGGCGCTCTTCCAGTCCGCCGTATCTGAAAATTCCGGGTAGCTGATCCTGCCGTTTCGATCTTTATCCATGGCTTCGAAATGCTTTTCGGCCTCCGGCGAATGGTTCACGGCCTTCCATTCCTCCAGCGTAATCATGCCGTCCTTATCCTGGTCGAGACGCTCAAAAGTGGATGTCTTGGCGTGCCCGGCAAACTCAGCCTGGCTCACCTGCCCATCGCTATTGGTATCGGCGCTTTGAAAAAAGGTTAACGTGGCGTTGGTTTGCGCGCGCGCCGCAGTCGCCAGCCCAACGGCGCTTGTTTGCGCCTGGGCCGCAACGGCCCAGATCACAAGGCCAAGTCCCATCATGAGCAGACATTGTCGAATTATTTGCATGCAACGATCCTCCTGTTAAGAATTACGCATCATGACGAAGCGGCAAAACGCCGCTCCATAAAAGATTAGTTTATATTATCATCAGCGGATAATCAAGAAAAACGCTTTTTCACAGGACAAATTTTCTCAGAGAATTAGAGTTGCCCAATACAAAGAAAGGGGGCAGTCCGTGCATATATGCACGGACTGCCCCCTACCCCTACCCTCGCATACACAGTCGTTACTGCACCGGGGTCCAGCCCGGCCCGCCCAAGACGCCCCCATTGAGGAGGATGATTCCGTTCGCCAACGAGTAGATGGACCAATACCCGGCATTATATACGGCCAGGTCGGACTTGCCGTCTCCGTCATAATCCCCTGGCACCGGGATGCAATCCGCCCCGCCCCAGGCACCACCGTCGAGCAGGATGATTCCATTCGCTAACGAGTAGATGGACCAATAGCCATCACGGTAAAAGGCCAGGTCGGACTTGCCGTCTCCGTCATAATCCCCTGGCACCGGAATGCAATCCGCACC
>VSJD01000180.1 GCA_008636095.1 Kiritimatiellota bacterium
CAAAAAGGCTTCGCCTGAGAATATCAGTAATTCTCTCCAGTCAGCTTATGAGATCGCCTTTATTCCGGCGGGTTCTTTCAGTGTGCCGGGTAATGGCCATCTGGATACAGAAAATAATGTCATTGAGCTTGAAGTCTCGTCCGCGCTTCCCTTGGAAAACGGCAAGAACATCCATGTTTATATTGAAGATTCAGATACAGTCAAGGGCTGGACGGCCTGCAATGATATACCGACATGTAATGATTTGGCGATTGATGGGAGTGGAGCTTATAAGTTTGATTTTTATCCGCCCGGAACCTCGCTTGGCAGCATCTATCTGCGGGCCCGGGCCAGGGATATATTCGGAAATTACTCGTGTTACACGGATGCGTTGCAAGTAGAAAAGCTATATAAATTAAACCTGACCTGCAATGCCTTTGATAATGATGGTATCAACGAGATGGAATACCAGTATTCTGCTGACGGCACAACATGGTATGATGTTCCATGGCAAAATTATTATTGCTTAACAGCAAACGATAAGGAGTTTAAGCAAAATTCGCGTTTTACTCCAGGGTCTACGGATATGGGGCACTATCCGGTTATAGAGAGCATCAATGGAACGCCATTGAAAGGCGTAGCGCCGCTTTCGGTTAATTTTAATGTGGTGGCGTCTGATCCAGTCGGCGCCATTACCTCAATTGAATGGGATTTTAATAGAGATGGAATAATTGATGCTACCGGCGCGAATGTAAGCCGGATATTTACGGCCGTTGGGATGTATAATTCGCTTGTGAAAGTTGCCAATAGTGAAGGCTACAGTAGTTTTGCGGAGATCAAGGTGGAGGTGCTTGATGGCTCCCCTCTGGCAACTATTACGGCCACGCCGCGCAGTGGTTCAGCGCCTTTAACGGTTCAATTTCAGGGGGATGGGACAGATTATGACGGGACAATCGTCGCTTATGCCTGGGATTTCACAAACGACGGAGTAATTGATTCAACTGCCCGGAATCCGTCCTTTACCTACACGCAGGTTGGAAATTATACAGCCCGGTTGAATGTAGCTGATAATTCTAATTTAAGCGGATCTGCTACTGTCGGCATAAAAGTTGTAAATCCAAATAGCATTGCCGCATGCACGATCCTTGCCTCCACTACCGAAGGCGAAGCTCCATTAACGGTAAACTTTTCCGCGGATATCAGCGGTGGAGGCGTAGTGTCCGCTTATGCCTGGGATTTTAATAATGATGGAGTAATTGACTCGACCGAAGCGGCGCCAGCCTGCGTGTATAATGTGTCCGGCCTTTATACTGTCAACCTGATTGTAACAGACATAAACGGCCATAGCGTTACAGATTATGAATACATCATAGTTAAAGCCGGAGGATTGCCGGCGGTTGATTTTACGTTTTCCCCCGAAAGAGGCATTGCTCCATTAGCAGTTAATTTTCAAGCTTTTGCCAGTGATCCTGGCGGCGCCATTGTGAGCTGCCTGTGGGATTTTGGCGACAGCACATATTCCAGCCAGGCGACGCCGCCGCCGCACGTATATGCTTTGAATAATCAGTATCTGGTAAGACTCACGGTAACCGATAATGACGGGAATGAGGTTGCTGTTAGAAAAACTGTTTGCGTTGAAAGCGGGCTGGGAAAACTTTATGGCGACGGAAATGAATACAAGGATATTGCCGTTAACCAGAATGGGCTGACCGGTGGTTATTATACTTACGCGGTAGCCCCGGATGTATTTGGCGAAGAATGCGGTAGGACGGGAGGAACGCCAATATATTTCAGGGGACAGGATGGAAACACAGGCGGGAATACGAATGGTTTGGCCAATGCGCACGGTGATCTGACCGATGGTAATTTCGGGTATGCGCGGGATGAAGGCGTCATGTGGTCTGGTGGTGTTGATCCGGAAATCACCTTTGATCTTCAGGGAAAATACGCGTTGAACAATATCGTGATCTGGCAGGATCCAATATATGATTTTGAATCGGTCACCTGCTATTTAAGTCAGGATGGTGTTGCCTGGAGCCAAATCGGCACTTTTGGCTCTGATGGATTAAATAAAGTACATCTTGACCTTAGAAACCATTCGGCGCGAAAAGTAAAATTAGCTTTTAATAATACAGATGGCTCAAACGCCTATTTAGCTGAAATCCAGATATGGGGGACGCCTTTTGAGGAATCGCTCATGGACTGGGTGGATGATTTCGAATACGCCGATTCTCCTTTAAACCATGGCTGGCAGGTTTCTTGTGGTATCGGAACGGTCAGCACTGTGTATGATAATTTTCTGAAAAGTAATGTAATGAAAGTTAGTTCTCCTGATGGTTGGAATTTTGGTGTAATCCGGCGGCCGACCGATGATCCTCAGAAGTCATATGCTGGTCTTAATAAAAGATATTTTTCCTATACTATTAAATCAGAGGGAACCGTGTGGGTGTATGTGTTGGTTCATGGAGATGATAATCAATGGTATTATTTAGTATATAGACCCTCAGAGGCGAATAACTATGTAGGTGGGCCGTTTGTGTATTACAGCCTTCCAATAGTTTATGAAGGCAATCAAAATTGGAATACTATAAGCCGGGATCTTGAAAAAGATCTTTTCACGGCAACAGGGCATCACCTTAAAGATGTAGGATTAGTGTTTATCCGTGGAGGAAATTACCAGCTGGATGACCTGTCATTCAGTTCGTCAGCCCCGCCTACCTTGAACTGGGGACTTTTCAAAGATAGTGTTTTAAGTGCCAATGGATCCATGCTCAAGGCTATGGATTATGAATTGGGGCGCGAAGTAATAAAAGTTCATTCTAGTGACCCGTGTTTATTTGCGATAAAATCCCAAAAAGAAGCCGGTACAAACAAGAAATATGCCCATTTTAATTTTAAGACAACTTCAGATATGTCGTACTATATTCTGGTCAAAGGTTCTGATGATGCATATTATTATGTCTGCTATCTTTCAGGCACAGGAAGTTATTATACTAATTCCAATTATGTATACCATTATCTCGGAACAGATGTTAAAAGTGGGCAATGGGTTGATGTATACAGGAATCTTGATAGTGACTTATATGCGGGATTCGGGGTTCATCTTAAAGAAATAACATGGATTCTTACAAGAGGAGGCAATTATTGTTTAAATCTGGCAGAATTCAGTGACATACATTGGAATAACGATGTGGGTTGTTGGAAGCTTGATGAAGGGGTGGGAACGACAGCCAGCGATTCTTCAGGGAGTGGAAATGACGGGGCCCTGCAGGGAAATCCGCAATGGACCAGCGGCCGGATCAATGGCGCGCTGAGTTTTAACGGAAGTAATTATGTGGATTGCGGCAGTGACAGCAGTTTAAAGGTTTCGGCGATTACCATGGAAGCCTGGGTCTATTCACCGACGACGAATTTCTCGGGCCCGAATGAAATTGCCGGGGCAGAAGGGGCTTTTGGCTATAATATCACAGATAATAAAATATGGATTCATATTAATACCGTCAACCAGGGGTGGCATTGGTGTGTGCTTTCCGATGCCCTCACCTGGGACGGCTGGCATCACGTTGCGTTTACTTATGACGGGGTGAATACGGTGAAGTGCTACCGGGATGGCGTCTTGATATTAACGGATACGACCAGTTCGTCAGGAATACTTCAATGGGCCGCCTGGACCACGAAATTATATATCGGCCAGATAAATACCGGGAGCAGGATGTTCCATGGGAAGATTGACGAGGTCAAGATTTACAATTGCCCGTTGACAGCCGAGGAAATCAGGAATTACTGGCAAGATGTGGGATATTGGAAGCTTGATGAAGGGGTGGGAACGGCAGCCAGCGATTCTTCAGGGAGTGGAAATGCCGGGACCCTGCAGGGAAATCCGCAATGGACCAGCGGTCGGATCAACGGCGCGCTGAGTTTTAACGGAAGTAATTATGTGGATTGCGGCAGTAATAGCAGTTTAAAGGTCTCGGCGATTACCATGGAAGCCTGGGTCTGTTCACCAACGACAAATTTCTCGGGCTGGAATGAAATTGCCGGAGCAGAAGGAGCTTATGGCTATAATATCGCTGATAATAAAATATGGATTCATATTAATACCGTCAACCAGGGGTGGCATTGGTGCCAGCCTTCCGATGCCCTTACTTGGGACGGCTGGCATCATGTTGCGTTTACCTATGACGGGGTGAATACGGTGAGGTGTTACCGGGATGGCGCCTTGATATTAACGGATACAACCAGTTCGTCAGGGCAACTTCAATGGGCCGCCTGGACCACGAAATTATACATTGGCCAAATCAATACCGGCAGCAGGTTATTCAAGGGGATGATTGACGAAGTCAAGATCTCCGGTTACCCATTCCATTAACAGCCAGGGAAATCTATCTAGAATGACTGCCAACGGATCCATTGCCGGCGAGTGTTTGAATTGAGGGTTTTTCAGGATCGACTAATGGAGAGGTTATAAAATGATTCCAAAAATTGCTTTCATAGGTGCAGGTAGTTTTCAATTTACCAGAAAACTGGTGCGTGACATTTTAACATTTCCGGCCCTTGCCAACTGTCATATATCGCTCATGGATATAGACAAAGAACGTCTCGCATATATCAAACAGGGCGTGGATAAAATAGTGGCGGCCGGCAATTACCCCGCAAAAATTACCGCTACGCTTGACCGGGCCGAGGCTTTGCAAGGAGCAGCCGGTGTAGTTTGTGCTATCTTGCAGGGTGGCGTTGATGTGTTTCGGCATGATGTGGAAATACCCAAGAAATACGGAGTTGACATAAACGTTGGCGATACCAGGGGTCCGGCCGGTGTTTTCAGGGCGCTCAGGACTATTCCAGTAATGCTGGATATTTGCCGGGATGCGGAACGTTATTGCCCCCAGGCTGTTTTCCTTAATTATACTAATCCGATGTCCATGCTTTGCCGGGCCATGCAGGAACAAAGCAGCATCAGTGTTATAGGTTTGTGCCACAGCGTGCAGGGGCTGGCAGCCGGACTGGTACGTAAAATAGGCATTCCTTACGAAGAAATAACCTCCCGCTGTGCGGGCATCAATCATCAGGCCTGGTTACTTGATTTTAAGTGGAAAGGAAAGGATGTTTACCCGTTACTGAGGGAGGCTTACGAAAAGAATCCGGAACTTTACCGTGATGAAAAGGTCAGAGCTGAAATGTTTTTTCATCTTGGTTATTATGTAACCGAAACCAGCGGCCATAATTCCGAATATAATTCCTGGTTCAGGAAGCGTCCGGACCTTATTGAAAAATACTGCCTTTCGGATGCCTGGAATACCGGAAAATATGCTTTTATTCGCGATGAGTATTTAAAAACCGAAAAAACATGGCGGGAGGACATCAAAAAAGAACTGGCTAAGCCGGTTGATTTAAACCTGGGCTATGAATATGCCGCTTTTATTTTTAACGCTGTTTTTGGAGACGGCACGCTTTATGAGTTCAACGGGAATGTACGCAACTTTGGCTTGATAGATAACTTGCCTTATGGTTGTTGCGTGGAAATACCGATTTTGGCGTCACGGCGGGGTTTTGATCCCATCCATATCGGACCGCTTCCGCCGCAGCTTGCCATTCTTAATGGAATCAATGCTGCCTGCGATGAGCTGGCGGTAAAAGGCAGTTTGTCCGGAGATCCGGAATTGATTTACCAGTCGGCGTACTTTGATCCCCTTGCTTCGGCCGTGTTGAGCCTGGGCGAAATCAGGCAGATGATTACCGAGATGTTTCTGGCCAACCGGGAATGGTTGCCCCAGTTTAAACATCTCGGGTGATTGGTCCTATGTTGAGGAAATAATGTTCTAATTGCAGGTGTTGCGTTGTGATAAAAAAGGCGGCCAAAATTCAGCGAAAGGGAAAAATTATGCGATTACCGACCCTTCTTCGCCAGAAAGCCCTGTGGCTTGCCACAGGGAGGATCCTCCGTCGCCGAAGCGGCTATGGAGGACAAGATGGCGTCCTTGGCTTCGCAGGGTTCCGCAAAGATGCCCTGCGGCTTGCCGCGGGGTGCTTCACTATCACAGTATTGATGCCGCTATTAATTGGCCTGGCATACGCGGATATTACGGTTGATTCCGTGGGCGATGCGGCGCGTTTCTCGGCCACGCCGGGAATCAAACCGCTTGGCGTGGAGACCAAGGAGGGTATTAGTGCCCTGCATATGAGTTTTGAATGTGCGGGGAAAGGCACGTTATGGATTACCCGGCAATTTGAACCTGTTCAGGACTGGCGCGGCTACGGCATTCTGAACTGGAAATTGATGGTAAATTCCACCGGCGCGCGAACACACTTGCAAGCGCAGATTTTTGATGTTAACAACAATGAAATTCTGATGCGCAAAGAATTTTCCGGCGGTTCTTATGGCAAATGGCTGGATATAACCTGGGATTTCAGCGCCGAGCGCCCCGTTAAAGAGGGGAAAAGCTTTGATTTTTCACATGTTAAGAGTCTTATTTTCTCGGCCTGGCAGGATTATTACGGACATCAGAAGGGCGATAAGGTTGACTATTGGATAAGCAATGTAAGAAGGGAACGCTCCTGGCAACGGGCCGGACTTGGTGTTGCCCCGGCCGTTGCCCCGCCTGTAATTGACGGACGGCTGAACGACCCTGTCTGGGAGACAACCCCGGTTGCAGAACAGTTTTATCGTCCGGGCGGTTCGGGGTTGCCCAAGTCACAGACTTCCGTGCGTCTGCTATGGGATAAAGACAACCTTTATATCGGGTTTAAGAGCCATAGCATCCTGCTTGATCCTGTGCAACAACGCCTGAATGATTTTGTGGCGAAAACCACCGAGCGCGATGGCCCTATCTGGAGCGAGGATAACGTTGAAATTTTTATTGCGCCCGCGCAGAGCCCTGAAACATACCTGCAATTTGCGCTCAACGCGCTGGGTACGCGTTATGATGGAAAGATAACGGAATCAAAATGGGACGGTGCGTGGCAGGCCGCAACCTGCATCCATGACGGTTACTGGACCGCGGAGCTGGCGCTGCCATGGAGCACACTGGGTATTACACCCGGGCCGGGCCTGTTCCTGCGTGCAAATTTTTTCCGCACCGATGTTCTGGCCGGCAAGGTTGAAACTTCCGGCTGGAGTCCTGTCCAGTCCAGCCATAACCAGACAGAAGCGTTCGGCGACATCTATCTGCTGCCGGAACCGCCTGTGGTAGTAGTAGCCAGCGGCACGGTGCCGGAAATGGTAGTAGGCGCCAACCAGTTCACGCCCACCGTCAGGGGTATTAAAGGAGGGGCAGTGGCGGTACGCTGGTATGTAATGCAGGACAAAAAGCGTAATATAGAACACAAAACCATAAACGTTGCGGCCGGCGAGAAAAAGCAGGTTAAACTGGACGTGGTTGTGGATTCACCGGGCGAGGTAGAAACCGCCTATTCGCTTTTTAATGCTGATACCGATGCCCTGTATCTGCAGACCCCGGCATATAAGTTCAAGTCCGCGGCTGTTGCCCGGCTTGAAATTCGCATGCTGGGCGAAGCGGAAGTTTTTTGTAATGCTGTTTCGCTTGTGCGCAGAAGTTCGGCGGATAACTATGGGCGCATTCGTGGTTTTTTACGCCGGTGTTTTAATTTCGGCGGAAAGTCGCCTGCCAACTATGCAACCTTCCTGCAACAGGGCGTTAATGTTATCGGGCTGAAAGCCGGAGAGCCGGTAGATGTTACTGTTATTACCGATGGACTTGAATTGGGTGGCGGGTGGAAGCAAAGCGCGGAAGCGCCGGCCGGCTGGCTTGAAACGGGGTTTGATGATACCAACTGGCAGCCGGCTGTTGTAAAGAACGGACGGCTGGACCCCGCTGCAGGCAGGTTCTTCCGCCGTGTGCTGGCAACGGAAAGCACTAAAATACTTATGCCAGCGCCGTCAGACCTTTATATTGCCGGCGGGTCTGCCCAGCACCTGCCCATAGTAATAGGTAGTCCTCTGCCGCGCGCTTTGCGAGAAGCCAAACTAGTGCTTGAGTTGCCGGAAGGACTGGAATGGGTTGATTGGGGAGACAAGCAGCCCCCGGGCAGCATCGGCGCCTATACCGGACACGTCAGTCGTTCCGTATCTTACCGTCAGGAACAATGGCGCCGGCACGAGTTTAAATGGGAAGAAATGAAGCCGGTGGCGGCGGTAAAGGGAATGCATCCTTTTTACACTACGGAAACGTTTTTCACCATGGGTTTTGTCATCCGCGATACGGGCAGCAAGCCGGCGCGCAAGGAGCACTTCCGTATGTGGGTTGAAGGTGAAGGGGGTTCGGTGCTTGAACTGCCGCGGTCAATTCCACTTACTGTCCTGGCGCCGTTGAAGAAAGCAAAACGCCCGGCCCGGATAGATATACAACTGGCGCATGCTTTTGGAGCGGGTGGATATGAAGAAGAAGAAATTTCAGCTCTTATGGATACCTGGCGCGATGTCGGGTTCACTTCTTACCAGGAACGAACCGGAAATCACAAGATTTACAATCCGCTCTTACGCGAACGCGGTTTTAAGATTATCGCTGAATGGGTAAATAAAGTCGGATTTAACCGTTCCCAAAACAAAGACACAAAATTTGTTGGTTATGATGGAAAAGGGTCGCACTATTTTGCGCTCTGTCCTTCCTGGATGACCGGCGAGGGGCGTAGTGCGGCGGTGGCGGCTGTAGCGGAAGCAATAAGAGAATCGGCAGTGCCTCCTGATGGCTTCTTCTGGGACTTGGAGTTTGGGCCCAAACATTGTTGTTTCTGTGATAGATGTATTGGAAATTTTGCCGAGCGCTATCAGATTACGGAAAAATTAACCCCGGAACTCATATTGGAAAAGCACGCAGAACAATGGGTGAATTTCTGGTGCAAAGTGTGGGCAGATATTACAGGCATGTTTCGCGACGGTCTTAAGGCGGTTGTCCCGGATGGGCGGATGTATTTGTATAGTGCCTATCAAGACCCCGGAAATCGCAGGCAATATTGTATTGACTGGACTTTGGCTGGTCCGGCCTGTGATGTTGCCGTAGCGGGTTACGGTTGGAACCAGGAGACAATTGGTAATACAGTCTCCGCGCTTAAAGGCAAACCGCTGCTGGGCGGAGTTCTTTACTATCTTCCGCCACGCAGAATGGACCTTAAGCTGGAGTATGTAAAACTGATACTGTCAGGATGCTCCGGTGTTATGCAGTATACATGGGCGCCAATGGATGGCCTGGATTATATGCGGGTTAGCGAGGCCATTGCCCTGCTGGCAGAATATGAGGAGTTTTTTGTTGATGGGGTGCGCGATGACGCGCAGGTAAGCGGGCCGCCGGTACAGCAGTTCGGCGCCCTGCGTTTGGGCGGGCGGCTGCTGGTGCTGGTGCTCAATTCCACGGCCGAACCGCGCAATTACCGGCTATCCATCAAGAACGCAAGCGATGGTTTTGAAGAGTATCCTGGCGGACAGAAAATAAACAAGGATGCATTAACCAGTAAGGAAGGCGTGGAGATTGTTGTACCGGCATACGATATCAAGGTTTTAGTCGGACGTATCGGTGCTGATACCGCAAAATGACGGGTATGAATTTAGCAAAAAGCGTCTTGCCGGAAATTTCAGAAATACAACGTTAGCCTACCTCGAAGGAAGATGATTTATGCAACTGGATATTAAAAAGACACCATTTAGCAGAAAAGGTTCTGCTATTTCGTTTGTAGAAACGCAGTATGATGGACAATTGCAGGTCTATTCTATGGCGTCGCCGGTAGTCGGGGTGATAAATCCTGTCTTTGATCTGCAATTTAAGAGCGACGACAAGGCTGACCGGATCAAAATCATGGCCAAGCCGCACGTGCTATGTTTATCGTGTGGCAAGGGACAGGCGTATATATATCTGCTTGGCACGAATGAGGCCATCATTTGGAGCAAGGGGATGGATTTTATTCTGGGGCTTACCAAGGGGCAGGGGTTCGGATATCCGGAGAACGCAAGCTGTTATAAATTTGTAGTGATTGCTCTGCGGCGTTACGTGATGGTGGAAGTAGTGCGTGG
>VSJD01000179.1 GCA_008636095.1 Kiritimatiellota bacterium
TTCCTCAAAAGGCGTGTTTAAGGCGGAAGGGAATTCGGATAGCGTATGTGATCATAGCGTTTATCATCATAGTCCTGAACTGCGCATAATGTGCGGAGAGAATGAATCACTGACACGAATGAAATTTACGGTTGTTGAAGACCGGGTTTGCCGGACTTTGCCACATCCGGAAAAGGATATTGAAGCGGCCGAAAAGGAATGGGAAGAGTTTCTTTCAAAGATGCCGGCCGTGCCGGAAGAACGGCGAAAATCCGCAGAGCTTTCCTGGTATACCCTTTGGTCCTGCTTCCTTAAAGCTTCCGGATATATCAAATATGATGCGGTCCTGATGTCAAAGCGCTACTTTGCCGCGGTTTGGTCGTGGGACCATTGTTTTAATGCGCTTGCGCTGTCAAAATCCGACTTCAATGCGGGTATTGAGCAGTTTCTGCTTCCGTTTGCCTTACAGTGCAAAAGCGGCGTGCTTCCCGATGGCTGGCAAACAGATCGTATCATTTGGACTTACGTGAAACCGCCCATTCACGGCTGGTGTATAAAACGGTTGCTTTCCCAGGGCCACCTTGAAACAAAGGTTTTAAGGTATATTTACAACCATCTTGAAAAATGGACGGACTGGTGGTTTAAGTTTCGTGATATTGATCGTGACGGTATTCCCAATTACGTAGATGGAAAAGACAGCGGTTGGGATAATGCCACCGTCTTTGATAAAGGATTTTGTATGGAAACCCCCGACCTTTCCGCCTATCTGGTGATCCAGATGCAGGCGCTTGCCGATATAGCCTTGCGGCTCAAGGAAGACAGGCAAGCGCTTCTCTGGCAGGAGAAAGCCGCGAAGTTGCTGGAACGGCTTTATGAACATTTTTGGGTAAATGATATGTTTGTGGCCAAAACGAGTAGTTCGCACGAATATAACCCTGCCCAAACGTCGTTAATTAATTATATGCCGCTGGTGCTCGGGCAGGATCTGGATAAAGATAAATTTAACATTATGGTCTCCAGATTAACGCGTGATTTCCTGACAGACAACGGCCTGGCCTCGGAATCAATCCACAGCCCACACTATGAATCTGAGGGATACTGGCGCGGCCCAATATGGGCTCCAAGCACCTACCTCTTGGTTGATGGCTTATGGCGCGGCGGGAGAAAAGATCTGGCCGTGGATATCGCTCGTCGCTTTTGCGATATGGTTGAAAGAGCCGGTGGAAACTATGAAAATTATGATGCCTTGAGCGGCAAAGGCCTTCGTGAAATCGGCTATACCTGGACGGCCAGTGTAAATATTCTGTTTTTGACGGAGATCCTGTTGCCGGCACAGAAGTGACAGGAGCAGGGTCACTGTTGATATTTGGAGTTCTCCGGATGTGGTACTTCGCGCAGTTTCCTGCAGGCGTCTCGAAAATCAGGTGATATTCCGCCTTGTCAGGGGAGATTAACGTTTCCTCTTGCCCCGCTGTACACCCCGCGCGGACATGGAGGAGACTGCCTCCACTCCGCCGGTAAGTTTTTCGCGGACCACTTCGGGAAGCATATCCCAGCGGATGCCTTTCGCCCGGTCGCGCCGGGACAGGTCGAGCCGTTCGAATCGCAGGAAGATACCGTACGCATTGCCTTGGTTCGAATCCAGCGCCACGAGGATTTCATGCTCGCCCTTTGCCGCGTCGAACGGCACTTTGGCCTCATCGGCGCGCGCGGGGGTCGAGCCGTGCGGATCAAAGAACGATTCCTTACCGTCAATCCACGCCTTGACGGGTCCATCGTAGCCCAGGAGCATGGCCAGGCGCATGGGTGTTTTACAGCGGATGCGCGCGGCATAATACACCAGCGCCGGACCGGCTTTACCCAGCTCCGCATGCCGGTCGCAGAAGTTGCCCCAGAACACCTGCGGAGCCAGGCCCAGCGCCCGTTGATCCCGAGGATAAACCCGTGTCGCCAGGTCGGTCGGCGGCAGGATTTTACTCACCCGCGGCGAGGTCACAAATTCCGATTTCGGCTCCAGCGGCCGGAACGTGTCGGCGGGAATCAATACCTTCGGTTTGACGCACCACGTCGGGATGTAGGCCTTTTCCGCCGCGAAGAGCTCCTCGGCCATGGCCCGGATTTCACCCAGTGAGCAGACCGCGGCCGACAGCGGGTCCACCATCATGGCATGGATCACCGCCTCGCGGTCGCCTTGTAATATTCCCTGCACGCAGAGCTCGAAGACCGCCATGTTCGCGCGGCAGAGCGCCGCGCATTGTTCCGGCAGGGGCCCGAAATAGGTTGGCATGAATCCGCGGCGGTCCACCAGGGTCGCCACCTCCACGACACCGGTCAGCGGAAGATTGGGAATGAGATTGGTATTCGGCACGGAGGCGTAGACGACCTTCTTGCGATCGAACATGTGTGCCTCGATGATATCGGAGGCGTATTCATGCCCGCGCTTCAGCGAGATCTCGCCTTTTCCCTCGGCCATCTCTTTGCGACGCTGGTCGACTTCCTTTCGCCAAGTCGGCCAGTTGTCCGCGTAGAAGCTCGAACCGCCCTTGTAACCCTGACGGCAATGAAGTTTCAGCAGGTCCTTGCGCTTGCGGTAGTACGGCACATACTCTGAAAAATGACCGCAACTCTCGGTGGACCAGTAGCCCAGATTCTTAATCAGGTCGGTGCGGACGGGAAAGGCTTCGATGATCTCCGGCCGTTCGGTGGCGGAGCGCAGGCGGGCACGCATATCCTGCCCTTTGAACTTGAGCACGGTGAACCAAGCCAGGTGATTGATGCCGCCGCATTGCCATTCCATCTCGTTGTAGGGAATGCCCAGGATATCGGCGATCTCCCGTGAATTCCCTTGCACGCCATGACACAGCCCCACGAACGGCTGGTCAGTGACGCGCGTGGCGCCCAGGGTCATGATGGACATGGGATTCGTGTAGTTCATGATGAGCGCGTTTGGGCAATATTTCTGCGCATCCCGGAGGATGTCAATAAACGGCGGGAGCGTGCGCAGGGCCTTCATGACGCCGCCGGGCCCGATGGTGTCGCCGATACACTGGTCGATGCCGTACTTGAGCGGAATATCATTATCATGCCGGACGCATTGCATGCCGGAGATTTCGATCGTGCTGATGAGATAGTCGGTTCCCTTGAGGATTTTTTTGCGGTCGGTGGAGGCTTCGATCTGCCACCCGTTCTTGCCCATTAGCTTGAAGATGCGCGCCATCAGCCGGGCATTGATAGCCAGGCGCTGGGCGTCGATATCCACAAGGCCGATGACGCCCTCGTCCAGTCCCGCGATGTTCAGAATGTCGGTGAACAGCGGCTGTGTAAACCCGCTGCCGGCTCCCAGCAGTGTCACTTTCGGCATGAATATTCCCTTCTGTTACTTTGGTTAAGAATCACGTTTGCTCAGAATCCAGACCCCGATCCGACTGATAAGAAATTGCTTTTCTGGTGGCATGGGCATCCGCCCATCGAAACCAACCTGACGAAGCTTTTTCATGATAATTCTGTCAGCGAAGCAGAGGATGCCTTCGGTGTCATTTTTTCCCATACATAGTGCCGAGGAGTCATTAAACTAAGCGGCCTCAAGTCATAATCCTATACGTCTTCTGCACGGCATCGAACGGGCATTTGGCAAGATAGGCGGCAATGGCGGTGTCGTAGGCGGCGGTATGGGCAAAAGCCTTGCGGGCCAGGTTGAAACGGGTATTAAGCGATAACGTGCCCCCGGCCTCTTTCAGTTCCGCCACAATCGCCGGGTAATCGGCGGGATTAGTGACGGAGGCCACGCGCAGGAAATTTTTTGCCGCGGCGCGCACCATGCACGGTCCGCCGATATCAATGTTGGCCCGTGCCTGCTCGGATGTCACCCCGCTCTTGGCAATGGTCTGGGCAAAGGGATACAGGTTGACGATTACCATGTCAATGGCCACGCCTTTTACGCGCTGTAAATCCGCCGCGTGGGCCGGATTATAGGTTTCGCTTAACAGACCCAGGTAGATTTTGAAATCCAGCGTTTTGACCAGTCCGCCCTGCATCTCCGGCTGGCCGGTATAGTCGGAGACCTGTACAAGATGCTTTTTGGCCAAGTCCGCGCCCAGACATTTCTGGAGCGCCTGGAACGTGCCGCCCGTGGAATAAAGGGTCAGAGACGGATTGATCCGCACCAGTTCGGGAATAAACGCCTCCAGTCCGGCCTTGTCCGACACGCTCACCAGCACATGTTGAATACGCACCGCGTCATCAATCTGTTCCACAAAATTAATCGCCATGGAAACCTCCTTAGAAATTTCCCGCTATGCGGGAATGGTTAATGGATAATGGTTGATGGTTAATGACAGAATCGTTCGATAATGCAAAACTAAGGCATATAATCAGAAAGATGTCAATTTAACGTAAAGACGCAAAGACGCAAAGATTAATAATTGCTGTTTTTTGCCGGCCTTATTTGTTGTATGCTAAATGGCCTTATCCAGCGAGGCCACATCAAGGCGCGGTAAACCCTGCGTTCCGCTGGGCAAGCACAGAATATACCACGCTTTGAGCGTGGCTTGTCCCGCAAGGCGGGGACACACCATGACGGAATTACTTTCAAAACAAAATACGTCCTGCGCGGTGGCGATTGTCGGCCGGCCGAATGTCGGCAAGTCGGCAATCTTCAACCGGTTGGCCGGCCAGCGGGTGGCGATCGTCCACGCGGAGCGCGGCGTGACCCGGGATCGGCTGGTGCGCGAAGTGCTGTGGGACGACCGCCGCTTCGAATTGATTGACACCGGCGGACTGGGCCAGCTTGAAGCGCCGGGCGACCCCGCGATCCTGCCCAGCGAGCGACTGGAAGCCCTTGTGCGGCGCCAGGTTGAAATTGCCGTCCAGGATGCCCTCGCCATTATTTTTGTCACCGATGTGGAAACCGGCGTTCTGCCCCAGGATGCGGAAGTGGCCGATTTTCTGCGCAAGAGCGGCAAGCGCGTATTCGTTGCCGCCAACAAGGCCGACCATGCGGGGCGCGATGCGCAGGCGGCCGAATTCGAGTCCTTTGGTTTTGCCGTATTTCCCGTTTCTGCCACCCATAACCGCGGGTTTAAGGCCCTGATGGCCGCCGTCCTACCGACCCTGCCGGAAATGGAAAACAGTACGCAACAGGCGCCACTGCGGGTGGCAATTGTCGGGCGTCCGAATGTCGGCAAGTCCTCGTTCATCAACCGGCTGTTGCAAAGCGACCGGGTCATTGTATCGGCCATGCCCGGCACCACGCGCGACAGCGTGGAAATCCCCTTTGTGGTTGGCCGGGATCTTCAGGCGCGGCATTATGTATTGACCGATACCGCCGGCATCCGGCGCGCGGGCAAAATCCGCCAGGCCGTGGAGTTTTTCAGCCTCGACCGCGCCACGCGCAGCATTGCCGGCGCAGATGTCGTGGCGCTTGTGCTCGACGCCACCCAGGGGCCAACGGCGCAGGACAAGACCATTGCCAGCCTGATTCAGAACCATCGCAAGGGGTGTCTCCTGCTGATCACCAAGTGGGATCTGATGACCAAATGGTCCGAGCTCGAATATCGCGAGGCGCTGGGCAAGGCCGTGCCGTTTTTAAGTTCGGCGCCGGCCGTGTTTGTCTCATCCAAAACCGGATTTAACATCCGGCATTCCATTGAAACCATGGATGGTGTGGCGGCCCAGATCAGCACGCAACTGCCCACGGGTGTATTGAATCGCACACTGATCCAAGCCTACGAGCGGGTTGCGCCGCCATACGTCAAAGGCAAACGCCTGAAAATATTTTACGCCACCCAGGTGGGCATAAAGCCGATAACGATCTTGCTCTTTGTGAATGATTCTACTAAACTCATTCCTGCCTACGAAGCATACTTGATGGGCGCCTTGCGTAAAACATTCGGCTTGGAGGGGGCACCCATTGTTTTCCAATTGAAGCAACGTGTTGCACGGTCCGGTACACCGGCTAAAAAAACGAGCAATCATTCTACCTGCCCGTCACAACCTTGGCGACGGCGGGAACCGGGCACCACCCGTCAAGGGCGGGTCCGCCTGCGGCGGAAAGGATCGCCGGGACGCCACTAACTGCTCAGCGAGCGAAGAAGACAGCCCGACCTCTTGGAGAGTCGGGAAGAATTCAGAACGAAATATGCCCCAGAAGACAGTATTCTCATTCTGAATGCTGACTTCTGAATTCTGGCTTCTGAGTAGTTCTGGCAAACGGGTCATAATGAACTACTTACAGGACTAAGAAAATAAGTTTATTTTTTTCTTGCCATATACTACAGGTAGTGGTAAAAGCTTAAACGACTTGGTTTTGGTAGCACATATAGTGGTAGATAATTTACGGAAAACGGCCTTTCATGCCTTAGGCAGATCCGCCTAAGGCGGAAATTGACGTCCTTTCCGCTATTTAGGAGAGAGTGTTATGCTTGAAAAGCGTGAACCCGCTGGGTTGGCCTTGGGATTAGATATCAGTAAAATTAACGCTGACGCGACCATGAACAGTTCGCCAAAAACAAGGAATTCCCGCCAAACCGGCCAAGCCCAGGCGCCGAATCAAGCTGCGCGGAAAAAAGGCTTAACCATGACGCCGTTGTTTACCCGTCCTGGGGTTGACCCCTTCGACGAAATCGAATGGGAAAAGCGGCGCGCCGTCATCAAGAACGATAAAGGCGAGGTGGTGTTCGAATCCAACGAGATCGAAGTGCCGAAAGCCTGGTCCATGCTGGCCACTAATATTGTGGCCTCCAAATATTTTTACGGTGCGCACGGCATGGACATCCAGGAAAAATCCCTGCGCCAGCTGGTGCATCGCGTGGCACGCACAATTGCCGACTGGGGCACGCGGGATGGATACTTTGCAACCACCGCGGACGCCGAGACGTTTTACCGGGAGCTGTCCTACATTTGTGCGAATCAATATGGCGCCTTCAACAGTCCGGTCTGGTTCAACGTGGGGCTCCATCAGGTATACGGGCTATCCTCAGCCAACAAGTCCTGCTATTACTGGAACCCGGATGCGGCCAAGATCGAACGCACGAGCGATTCCTACAAGCATCCGCAGTCGTCGGCCTGTTTCATTCAATCGGTTGCCGACAGCATGGAAGACATCATGCGCCTGGCCGGGTCGGAAGCCATGCTCTTTAAGTACGGTTCCGGCACCGGCACGGACCTGAGCACATTGCGGAGCAGTCGCGAGAAACTTTCCGGCGGCGGTGTGCCCTCAGGTCCGTTGAGTTTCATGCGCGTGTTCGACCAGGTTGCCGCAGTCATCAAGTCCGGCGGCAAAACGCGCCGCGCCGCCAAGATGCAGAGTCTCAAGGTGGACCATCCCGACATCGTGGAATTTATCCAGTGCAAAGTGAACGAGGAGAAGAAAGCCCGTGCCCTGATCAAGGCCGGCTATGACGGCTCTTTTAATGGCGAGGCCTATTCCTCAGTCATGTTCCAGAACGCCAACCTTTCGGTGCGGGTCTCGGACGAGTTCATGAAGGCCGTGGATGCGGGGACAGTCTGGCACACGCGTGCCGTGACGACCGGCGACATCGTGGACGTACTGGAGGCGCGCACGGTGATGCAAAGCGCCGCCGAAGCGGCCCACTTCTGCGGCGACCCCGGATTGCAGTATGATACCACCATCAACCGCTGGCATACCTGTTCCGCCAGTGGGCGGATCAATGCCAGCAATCCCTGCTCGGAATACATGTTTATGGACAATAGCGCCTGCAATCTGGCGTCCATCAACCTGACGAAGTTCTCGGATGCCCAGCACGTGTTCGATGTCCAGCGGTTTCAGCACGTGGTGCGCATCCTGATCATTGCCCAGGACATCCTGGTGGACAACGGCAGTTACCCTACGCAAGAGATTGCTGAAAACTCGCATCTGTTCCGCCCCCTCGGCCTGGGTTATGCCAACCTGGGCGCCCTGATCATGAGCCTCGGCAAGCCCTATGACAGCGATGAAGGTCGCGCCTTTGCCGGCGCGGTCACCGCGCTCCTGACCAGTTACGCGTATACGGCCTCGGCGGAGATTGCCGCCACGCGGGGTCCGTTCGAGGAATACGCCAAAAACAGCGCATCCATGATGGCCGTGCTGGGCATGCACCGGGATGCGCTGATCCGCGTTAAACACGATCAATGGATTTCGCCGCTCACCCGCGAAGCCCACCAGGCCTGGGACAACGCCATCGAGGCCGGCCAGCGGTTCGGGTTTCGCAATGCCCAGGTCACCGTGCTGGCGCCGACCGGCACGATCGGATTCATGATGGACTGTGACACCACCGGCGTGGAACCCGATATCGCCCTGGTCAAATACAAACAAATGGCTGACGGCGGGCTGTTTAAAATCATCAACCAGACTCTGCCGATTGCGCTGAAACGCCTGGGCTATACGAACGAGCAGATCACCGCGATACTTGCGCACGTGAACGAGCACGACACGATCGAAGAAGCGCCCGGCCTGAGCCCGGAGCACCTGAAGGTCTTTGACTGCGCGTTCAAGCCCAAGAAGGGCAGTCGCTTTATTGACTATCATGCGCACCTGAAAATGATGGCGGCTGTCCAACCGTTTCTTTCCGGTGCGATCAGCAAAACCATCAATATGCCCGCCACGGCCACCGCGAAGGATGTGTTCCAGGTGTTCATGGACGGCTGGAAACTGGGCCTGAAAGCCGTGGCAATTTACCGCGACGGCTCGAAGGGCATTCAACCGGTTACCACGAGCAGAGCGGGCGATGCGGCGACCGCGCCAGAGGGCGCCGAATCCATAGCAGCCAGTCCCAAGCCGTTCCGGCACCGGATGCCCCTGACGCGCCAGTCCATCACGCACAAATTCGAGGTGGGCGGTCACCAGGGCTACCTGACCGTGGGCCTTTACGAAGACGGTACGCCGGGGGAATTGTTCATTACCATGGCCAAGGAAGGCAGTACCGTCGGCGGTATTATGGATGCCTTCGGCACTGCCATTTCCATGTGCCTCCAGTACGGCGTTCCGCTCAGCACGCTGATTGAAAAATTCTGCCACAGCCGCTTCGAGCCAAGCGGCTTTACCAAGAACCCGGAAATTCCCTATGCCAAGTCGCTGGTGGATTATATTTTTCGCTGGCTTGATTTGACTTTCCCGGATGGCCGGAATCAGACTATGCGGCTGCTGCGGCCAAGTCACGACCTTGCCGAATCCAAGCCGGAGGTTGCCGCCGCCGCCGCGATGCCAACCAATGCGGTCGCCACGCCGTCCGAGGTCAACGCGCCCGCGCAATTCAAGGATATGCAGGCCGATGCGCCGCCGTGCGATAAATGCGGTGCCATTACCGTGCGCAACGGCGCCTGTTACCGTTGCTTCAACTGCGGCAATTCCATGGGATGCTCGTAAAAAAACAGTGCGGCATTCGTAGTTCTTCGTTCGTGGTTCTTGGTTATCAGATAACGAAGAACGAAGAACAAAGAAATTAGGCCTTCGGCAACTTTGCCGTTCTCACGAACGGTCCCTACACCGAACGGGTGTAGCCGCGGTTCGTTAGAACCGCTATGTTTCGAAATTCCTGTGTATGAACTTTCTGAAACTGTTGCCCATGCCTTTCATCAAATCCATGGAATTAGCCCGTGCATCCGGCTGGCGCAAGCCGATCATTCTGCTGGCCACTGGTTTTGGCTTGGGGCTTAGTCCGGTGGCGAGCGGCACGGCCGGAACGTTACTGGGCTTGCCGATTATGCTCGGCCTGGCGCCGCTCTGGGCGCACCCAGCGTTCTGGGCGCACCCGGTGTTCCGGGCGTATTCCGGAAGCGGCGTCTTGATGGTGCAGATGATCGCGGCCTTAGGCTTGACCCTGCTGGCCATCCCGATTTGCGATGTGGCCGAAAAACATTTCGGTCGCAAAGACGATGGGCGCATTGTTGCCGATGAATTCATGACCTTCCCCATCGGCCTGCTGGGATTACCGCTCTGCCCCTGGGTGCTTGCCCTGGCTTTTTTCACCAACCGGGTGTTCGATGTGCTCAAGCCGTTTCCGGCGAAGGGCCTGCAACGTCTGCCCGGCGGCCTGGGGATTGTGGTGGACGATGGCGTGGCGGCGTTATATAGCTTGCTGGTTAATCACGCGGTATATTACCTGGTTCTACGGTATGGCGTGAGTTGAAATCAGCGCTTCAGCAGGTGCTGCGGGTCCGTGGTCCGCTGAACTTTAACCGTTTTTTTCACAAATTTTGATTCCCGTTGCAACCGGTTTAACAGGGCGTCATATTTTGAGCGGTTGATCGGCAGGTTGACCCAGCGGCCCTCGTGGGACGAGAGTGTGACGGCATTGGCCAGTTCCAGGGAGGCGATCCCGCTGGCTCCCGGCGTTGCCAATTTATCGCCGAATAGAATGTGGCGCACCATATTGGTCAGCACCTTGGCGTGTCCCGGCTGGCTTTCCGGGATGACCTGAAGCGGGGCCTCGTAATCTTCATAGGACGAATGAACCTGCGGAATATTAATCGGCACCTGGAACACGTTCGGCTTGGCCCACATATCTTCACAGGTTTTAATGTGCGTCCGGATGCCAGGGTGAAAATGATATAAGGACAACTCACCGTCCCGCAGGACCAGCTTGCCTTTTTCGCCGAACAACTCGATCAACTGGCCGGGCCCGGTTTCACAGGTTGAGCAATAGAGGTAACCGGTGCCGCCGTTCGGGAACTTGAGCAGGGCATCGGCCTGGTCCTCAACCTCGATATGATGCATGCGGGTACAGGTGCGGCCGAACACGGCGCTGGGCAAACCACAAAACTGGACGAACAAATCCATCATGTGCGGGGCCTGGTTCATCATGACCCCGCCCCCCTCGCCCTTCCAGGTCGCCCGCCAGGCGCCGGAGTTGTAATAACACTGGTTGCGGTATTCCAGCACCATCAGTGTGGCGCGGTAAATCTCGCCCAGCTGGCCGCTGCGGATAAGGTCCTGCGCTTTGCAGACGGCTGGTTCCAGCCGGCGCTGGAACATGATGGCAAAAACCACGCCGTTTTTCTTCGCGGTCACCACCATTCGGTCGGCGGTGGACACCCGCTCGGTCAGCGGCTTTTCTGAAATCACGTGCAGCCCCGCATTCATGCAGTCCAGGGCGGGCTGGTAATGAAACGGATGCGGCGTCACAATCGCCACCACATCGCACGCTTTCGCCTTGATCAGCTCGAGATGATTACTGAAGCTGGGCACACCAAATGTCCGGCCGGCCTCTTCCGCCGCCGCGCGATTTACATCACAGACCGCCGTGAGCCGGGCATGAGGAATCATGCTCATGATCCGGCAATATCCCTGGCCCATGCCCCCGGCGCCGATGACACCGAACCGCAAAGTGCGGTTCTTGCGGCTTGCCGATGAACGTTGCATGCGTTGCTTGCTGCTCATGCTAATCTCCTGTCTTAGTGAGTTGGCACCTTGATTTTGCATCAC
Organism: Kiritimatiellota bacterium; assembly: GCA_008636095.1. Lineage (GTDB taxonomy): Bacteria > Verrucomicrobiota > Kiritimatiellia > JAAZAB01 > JAAZAB01 > VSJD01. The sequence goes on from VSJD01000179.1 coordinate 11,399, forward strand.
GTCAGTTTAGTGACCATTCATGACTGCGGTAATACTGCGTTCCGAATTTATCCACGTCATCCAATAACATGAACATACCGCCATTGTGCCAGACGTGCCCGGCCTGCAGATATTCCAGGACAGCGCGCTGTAAACTGGTTTGACGGGGCGCGGTGGCGGCGTCGAACTTTTCCTGAAAGAAAATGAACTCCAGTGCAGCGGATCCGCCGACGTCGTGCGGAAACAGGTAGAGCTCACGCAGGTATTGGACCAGGTTGGCGGTCGGCGGCAGGATCCTTTCCAGCAGTGGACTAAGCATCCACGAGCCGCAGACGAAGGCCACCGGGCTTTTTTCAGGATAATAGCGGCGGAAGAAATCGCGCGCCTGGCGCATGGATTCCCCGCATTTAGCATGCGCCATGTTACCGCCGGCGGGTATATGCATACCCAGAATGATGTCCCCTTTTTTTAAAACGCAAACCCATTCGGAAAGCGGCAGGCGGACTTCTTCCCGGCGCACAATTCCGCGCGGCGAAATGGGATTGCCCATTGCCGCAATATCGGTTACCCGCAGGGCCGTTACCCATTCTTGAGCAGGATCCGGCACATCGCTCAATCCGTCGACGAAACCATCGGGCATGACTTTGATTCCCTCGCCCGCCAAGGCCACAACCTGTCCGGTTCGCCGATGACGGTAAACGATGTGCGGCAGATTGCACGGATTGAGCCAGTATTCGAAACGGCCGATCCGGAAATACAGATTGTCGGCCAAATAATTCCTCAACCAGTAATATGCCCCGGTTACGAGGCCTAGCCTGCCGGCATGGGCCATGTGATAATTAATGCTGAAACATCGGACTTGCTGGGCGGTCTCGTGCGTGACGTCCTCAGGCAGGCCCAGTGTTCGATGATAAGCTCTCAACCGGGGAATCCAGGCCAGGCCGAGCAAAAGATGAAAAACCCCTGCCTGCTTTCCGAGCGCATGTTCCATTTTCGGAAATTTACATTGTGTCCGGTCGGAGCATTCGAAAGTGCGCCAATAAATATACCACGCCATACAGCTTAATGCCGGATTGTCCCGGATCCTGGCGGCCGTTTCACTCAATAGGGGATCAACCTCCGCTGTAAAACCGGCATATTCCCGGCTGAGCTGGAATTCCTGCGGATCGAGGAAAGAAATGCCTTTCGGCGGATAGGCCGCCATGGCCTGGTCCCAGAATGGCTGAATCGTCTCCTGCAGTTCCGTTTCCTGCAATTCCGTCAAAACATCTTTAAGATTCATGGCCTGCTTGATCCTTAAATCAGAAACCAGGGCATGGCATCAGCCCGAAAAGTCTTTTTGTTTTTCCTGGACAAGGCATCACCCCGGCGGAATTGGAGGAACATACCCCAGGCTGATCTTCTACAGTTAATTTGGTAAGACTATAAAAAAACAACAATGAAACGCTGGTGTTCGTGCAAAATTAAAGTGGCAACCTATCTGCCCCGCTTTGTCCCCTGATTGGTTTTGAATTTCACTTTATCATGAAAACTGTCTTTTTCAACTGTTTCCTGCGCGGCCGCGAGAAAATACTGGGTGTAGGTTCGGCGCACCCGTTGCTGGCAGGTATCCAGCTCAATCATCAGGCGCTCTGCCGTACTATCCGGACCCAGGACCCGCCGTGCCAGGGCGGCGCGCGCATCTCCCGATTTCGGAACAGCATGAATCTGGCGATCCTCGAAAATCTGCAGGATATGCTCCACGCGGCGCAAAAACGTGTAATCCGTCTGCAACTGGCCAACCACCGCCTCCGGCAGGAGACCGCACGTTTTCAAGCGCTCCAGCGCGGAGAGCGTGTTCCCATCCAACAGCTCGCTCTGGTGGGGGGCATGAATTAACTGGAACCCCTGAACGAGGAACTCAATGTCCCGGATCCCGCCCAGTCCGCTCTTCACATCGGTGCTCCCCGTCTTCCCGATGGCTGTTTCCCGTAAAGTTTCAATGGAAAGGATGATCGCTGCGGCCGGCCGCGGCTGCATGAAAATCGGCCGGACATGTTCCAACAAGGCGGCGCCCAAGGCCGTATTACCCGCCACGGGACGCGCCTTGAGCAAAGCCTGGATTTCCCAGAGCGCGGCCTTCTTCGCATAATAATCCGCGAGCCCCGTAACGGTATAGACCAACTGGCCGGCGTTGCCATAGGGCCGCAGGCGGAAATCCACCCGGTAGGCGTGCCCTTCCTCCGTGTGCGCGGACAGGTTTTGACCGACCTGCTTCAACACGCGGGCAAACAACTCTCCCGACTCTCCGGGAGGTCGGGACTCCCGCCGGACACCGGCTAACGAAGCCCCGGGCGAACCCGGCGTCCCGGGCGCACCCGGCGTCCTGGGCAACGCATCGGCGCACACTCCCAATAAATCAATATCGGAACTATAATTCAACTCTCGGCCGCCCAATTTGCCGAAGGCCAGAATGCAAAAACTGTTCTCCCATGTTTGCCGTTCCTGGACACTGCCCCCGCCTGCAACGCTGGTAGCACTGCCTGCCCGCAATGCTACGCATAGCGTTGCAGGCGGGCAGGCAGGTGCGCCGACGCTTTCCCAGGCCCATTCCAGGGCAAGCCGGATGGAGGCTTCTGCCAGGGCCGATAGTGAGGCTGTAATGTCCTGGATGGGCGCATGCAGGCAGATATCGCGCGTGCCGATGCGTAAAATCTCCCTGCGCCGGAAGCGCCGCAGGCCGTTGGGCTGGTCCGCAGGCGTACACCCGGACACAAATGCGCGCAGATCGGCTTCGATTACATCGCGGGGACGCTCGGCGTGCAGAATTGTGGAATTGGTGACCCAGTCGAAAAAATCAGGATTGCGAATGAGTGTATCGGCCAGGAACTGGCTGGCCGAAAAAATACCCATGAGAATTTCCAGCCGGCGCGGCTGGGATAACAGCAATTGAAAATGAGCGGGCGCACCCGGCGTTCCGGGCGCACCCGGCGTTCCGGGGGTATTCGGCAAGGACCGCACGAAGCGCTCCCAGTTGTTTAGAGCCATGTCCGGATCGGCGACCCGCCGCAGGAAATCACAGGCCAACACGGCCAGGCGGGCAAATAGTTCCTGTTGGGCCGCCTGCCCGCAGTCGCTACCGCTCCAGCGTTGCGGGCGGGCAGCGCCGGCCAGCTTGCGCAGATTTACGTTAGCCCGTTCCGTGTCCCGGAATCCCGCCTTGATCAGGATACGATCCCGCAGATCCGGTGGCACCGTCCCGGAGAGCACGAGATCGGCCACATTGCCGATGGCTTGCCCCGGCATGGAATCGCGGCCGAAATGGTGTTCCATGAATGCGCGCACGACGGCCGTGTGAGTTTCAAAGTCCACGCGCAACTGCTGTTCCGGCTCCAGTTCGTCGCCGCGCTGGTAGCCCATGCGCCGGGCCAGGTGCGCGAATTCTTCCGATCCTTCCGGCGGCAGGAATAAATCGCGGGCTGAGCCGCGTAACATGCGCAGACCGTTAATGAGCTGGCGTAAAAAATAATACGCCGCCGTGAGCCGCTGGCTTTCGTCCGGGGTCAGTACGCCCAACTCCGCGAGCGCGCTCAGGGCTTCGTGAATGCGCGGGGTTCGCAGCCGGGGCGATTGGCTGCCATGCATGACCTGCAGGATCTGGACATCGTATTCCAAATCCACCAGGGCGCCGGGGCTGAATTTGGCATTATAGCGGTCGGGGGCGGTTTTTTCCGAGAGCTGGCGGGCGCGCAAATCACGTAGGTCCTGGATATTCACGTGGCGGATGGAATATACAAACTCATCCCGCAGGCGCTCGACCTGTGCGCCGAGGGCGGGATCCCCGCCGACGGTTCGCAGGCGCGCGAGGGCCAGGCGCTCATAGGCATGCGCCGGGCCGCCCGGGCCGTAGTAGCGGCAGAAACTTTCCAGACTGCATGCCATGGGGCCGCCGGCGCCGTATGGTCGCAGACGCGTATCCACGTGAAAAATACCTTCACGTTTGGCCTTGACCACCTCCGCCAGCAGGCGCACAAAACGGTCAAAATATTCGGAGTTTTCAACGACTTCCGGTCCGTCTGTGTGCCCGCTGTCGCTATAAACGAACAATACCTCGATATCCGAGGCATAGCCCATGGCAACCCCGCCAAATTTGCCCAGGCCGCAAAGGGTCCAGCGGGCCTCCAGCCCGGCCACGGTACGCGGAATTCCAAACCGCGCCTGCAGATTGCACCGCACGATGTCGGCGGCGGTGCGGATCACCAGTTCCGCCAGGCTGGTCAGTGCTTCTGCAAATGCGCGTACGTCCGCGGCCGGATTCAGAATATGGTCCAGGTCAATGAGAAATAGTTCCCGGTCCTTGAAGGCATTCAGCCGCCGGCCTTGTTCCTCGAACCGGGATTCGCCGTGCAAGCGTGCCTGTAAATCCGTTTCCTGTTCTGCTGCCGTGCGGGCAAAGTGATGGTCGGCCACGTGCGGCTGGAGCATCGGCAGGAGCGACTCGTACTGCAGGCGGACAAAATCCTCCCACACAAAATCGCTGGCACCCAGCAGGCGTGCCAGGTCCTGCAGGGTGCGGGGATTGGAGAACATCTCGACCCACTGCCCTCGCTCCGGCAGTTTAAGCACCGCATCCACCATCTGCTCGAACCGGCACAACGCTGCATAGGGATCAGGCGCGTGGCTGACAAAATAAGTGAATTGCTTGGTCAGCAGGACCGCCAGCCGAATGCGGTCCAAGCTCGCGCTTCCCTCCGTTAACGCGTGTCCGCTGCCATCGAGCAC
>VSJD01000248.1 GCA_008636095.1 Kiritimatiellota bacterium
CAAGGGTCCGACTGTATGACCGCCTCTTCTGTTATCATGCCTGTAATCATTGGTGAGTAGTTGCCTGTAATTTCTTCAGCGCCGCCCGATTTTTCTGGATCAACTGCTGGGCGATCATAATGACCGTGTTGGTTGACCAGTACAGGACCAGGGCGGAGGGCATCGAGTAAAACATGACCAGCATCATGACCGGCATGAAGAACAACATCATTTTCTGCTGGGCCGCGTCCGTGGCGGGCGTCATGGATTGTTGCCAGGCCTGGGCGGCCGCCATGAAAATGGGCAGGATGTTAAGCGCATCCCAGCCCAGCAGCGGAATGGTGAAACCAAACTGGATCAGGCGCTCCGGTTCGCTGAGATCCTTGATCCAGAGGAAGTCGGCGAAGCGCAGTTCGATGGCACTACGCAGGACGACAAAAAGGGCGATGAACACGGGAATCTGGATCAGCATGGGCAGGCACCCGCTCACGGGATTGACCTTGTGCTGCTTATACATGGCCATGGTCTCTTCCTGCAGTTTGCGCGGGTTGTCCTTATGTTTCTTGCGCAGTTCCGCGATCAGGGGCTGGAGCTCCTGCATTTTCTTCATGCTCTCGGTACTCTTGTGGGTCAGCGGCCAGAACAGAATGCGAATCAGGATCGTAAGCAGAATGATGGCGACCCCGTAATTGGGAATCACGCTGTAGGTGGCATTCAACACGATGAGCAGGAATTTGCACAGCGGCGACCACATGCCGAAATCCATGACATCTTCCTGATGCAGTCCCAATTTCCGCAGGAGCGAATACTTTTTCGGCCCGGTGTAAAGTTTAAGCGTCTGGGTCACGGATTCGCCCGGATTAAGGGTCCGTGCGGGGACAAAAGCTTGTGCTTCCACGGCTTGGATCGTGGCGCTCTTGGGCGCCAGACTGGGGTCATGGGCTTCGCCGGGCGCCAAGGCGCGTTCCGCCGTCAATTGGTAACCCGTGGCGCCGCCTTCGGGCGCCAGGATCTGTACAAAAAACTTGCTCTTTACGGCCACCCAGTCCGCCGGCGTATTGGTCTGCAAGGTGACGGTCCGGGGCACGCGCTTGTCCTCGTCCGCCTGCTTTTTGAAAAGCTTGGGCAGGTCGCCGGCCCAGTATTTGACGCCTTCGCCGCCGCTCGAATGAAGGACATCAATGCCCATTGCTTCCACGCCGGTGGTTTTCGTTTCCTCCTTACCGAGCCGCATGGAACCAAGCTGAACGCCGCATTCCGGCAAGGTTATGGTCTGGCGGACTTCGTTGCGGCACGTGTCCTGTACGATAATCTGATAATCGGCGCCGAACGAAATCAAGCGCGTGAAATGCAGTCCTGCCGATGTTGTTTTTTCCACACGGAGATTGCCGGTTTCATCATCCCGTTGGAGCGTAAAGTCATCGGCGGCGGAAAGCTCCGGAAACCCTGCGTAGGTCAGGGCGGGCGCATTGGAAAAATCCAGAACCATCGGGCCGCTATGCTTATTTACGGTCCGCCGATACTGAGGGAGTTCGGCGGCGACCAGGCCGCCACCCCAGGATGAAAACGTGAGGACCATATTTGCATTGGTCAGCGTAAGGCGCTGTTCCGGCTGACGGGTTGCCTGGGGGCGTGGTTCGAGAGCAGGCAGTGCTGGCGCATTCGAACCCGCCGCAATGGCCGCTGGGACGTCTTTAGCTTCTGAGGGCAGGGCTTCCGACAGTCGGACCGATGCTTGATTGGTCAACGCCTGGGCGCGCGCTGTTTCCATGGCTGCAGTCGGTTTGGCTGGGACCGGTGGGGGCTTGAAGAACCGGGTATAAACCATCGGCCAGGCCAGCATAAGCGCAAATAAAGCGACGATAATGATCAGGTCTTGTTTTTTCATAATGGTCTATAGTTGTCAGCCCTTAACAAACAGTTCTTTGTTGCACGAATGCACTTCTATCGAAGTGCCGCTACAACTTCATTCGGCGTTCGGTCCGTCAGCTGACGGATTGGGCGTTTGCTTCATCCGATCACGGCACGTGATCCACGCCGCCGGGATGGAATGGGTGGCATTTGCCCAGCCGCATGATTCCCAGGGTGAGCCCCTTAAAACATCCGTGCTTGTGAATGGCTTCGCGACAATAGTTGGAACACGACGGATAAAACCGGCAACAATCTCCCAGCAGGGGTGAGATGGTAAGCTGGTAGATACGGATTAGTATGTCTAATAATTGGCGCATAGGTCCATTCAAAAATCGTGAAATTTCTCGCCTACGGCGGACAACCCCGCCTGGGCGGCCAGCCGGTTCAGTTCCTGAACCAGGTCGCCCCACGCGGCCTTTATGACCGCAGGCCGCGCCACCAGCACGACGTCCATCTGGCCCTGGAAGCCAGGCCGGTTTAATCGGAAGGCTTCCCGCAAACGACGTTTAGCCCGGTTGCGCGTGACCGCCGGCCCGATCCGCCGGCTAGCTACCACGCCCAAGCGCAGGGCGGCATCCTTGCCCGTGTAACACCAAAGCACCATAAATCGCCCGACGAACCGCCGCTGTTGCGCATAGGTTCGTTCGAACTGCAATCGCCTGGTCAGTCGCTGACGCCGGGATAACCGTACGCCAAGCTCCGCCGGCGTGTCCCACCGACCAGGCTCCGCCGGAGTGCTACGCCCAGGCGAGAGCGGCCTCGCGAAGGGGGAAACGCTTCCTCCTTCGCCAAGGCTATGGCGGACAAGCCGCCCAGACGAGTCAGGTTGCCGCGTCCCGGTAATCATGGATGCTGCCCCCTGATAAGAATAGCCCCCTGCCTGCCTGCCTGCCTGCCTGCAACGCTGTCGCGTTGCGACTGCGGGCAGGTAGCGTTACAGGCGGGCTGATGTGCGGCTAATCAACGGTCAAGCGCCGCCGGCCTTTTTGGCGGCGGTGCGCCAGAATCTTGCGGCCATCCGCCGTGCGCATTCGGGCGCGAAACCCATGCTTGCGTTGCCGTTTTTTAACGGATGGATGATAGGTGGTATTCATAAATTTTCCCCGATTAGTATGGATCAGTTTTCAGCGGCCGGTCTTCAACTGGAAGGCCGTAGATCGGCGATGCAAATGGCAATGATCCATTTCCGTGCGTGCTTGTCAAGCTTGCAGTGCAGGTATCTTAAATTTTCCAATTGAGGCAGGGCTGACTATGGCATGATCCGCTATAGGCGGATCTCCTGCGGCGAACAACCAATTTAATGCAGATATTTAATGGCGATGAAGCCGCCAACCAGCAGGACGCTGAAGAGGATCGTTAGCATTTCGAAATAGCGGTCAATGAATTGCTTGATCGGCGGTCCAAAGAAGTAGAACAGTCCGGCCACCAGGAAAAAACGCAGGGAGCGGCCGATCAGTGATGCCAGGACCAGGTCCTGCCAAAACCGGATCTGACAGATCCCGCCGGCGATGGTGAAGACCTTGTAAGGAATGGGCGTGAAGGCCGCCGTAAAGACATACAGAAAGGCGTTTTGCTGGTAATATCCCTGTACCTTGGCAAAGACCGCCTGGGCCTGATAAAGGTTGATGATGGGTTGCCCCACTGTTTCCCAGAAAAAGTAGCCGATCCCGTAACCGGCCATGCCGCCCAGCGCGGAGCCAATCGAGCAAACCGTGGCAAACCACAGGCTTTTGCGTGGCTTGGAGAGCGCCAGCGCGATCAACAATACGTCGGGCGGGATCGGGAAGAACGACGATTCCGCGAAAGCCAGCAGAAACAACGCCGGCATACCGTAAGGTGTATCGGCCCAATGCAGAACCCACTGATACAGCTTTTTAAGCCAGACAAAGGGGACTTGATACCAGGCGGGAGATGGGGGCGTAGTTGATTCCATGCGGAAGCTCATATAGTCAAATACTGGTGTTCCCCGACGAGCATGTCGGCGGGGAACACCCAATCACGCTTGACAGATAACTGCTTAGAAATAACAGCGCACACCAGTCTTGAGGCCGAGGTCATTGTTCTTGGCATCGTCGCCCTGGACGAAGGCCTTTTCGCTGGCCAGATCGAAATACAGTTCCAAATAAATGGCCACGCTTTCCGAGAGGAAGAATTTCGTGCCGACGGCAGGTTCCCAGAGAATATAATTATGCTCCGAGGTGTTACGATAATACTGGCCGAAACAGTACTCCAGGCGCATGGCGAAGTAGGGCATTATGAACGAATCCAGGTCCAGGTTGGCTTCCCCAAAGCCGCCCAGTCCGAGGCCCATATCGTAGCCATTATAACCCCAGTCCACGATGCCGCCGAATTCGATGTTGTCCATTACGAAATAGCCCAAACCGCTTTCGAGCAGCCAATCCACTTTGCCCTGCGGATTGCTGAAATCCATTTTGCCGCCCAGCCGTAATTCCAGGGTATCCATTGGTATCGTGGCGCCAAAACTGGTCAACGCCGCTGCCATCACCGCGATAAATGCAAGTTTCTTCATACCTTGTTTCCTTGCCATTAAGGTGTTTGAATCGTGTTCGTTTGCCAAGCGTCCTTCGCCGTGTTCCCGCCAAACGGTAAAAAAACATCACCTCCTGTCTGTGTATCCAGTTAACTTAATGATCGGGTTCGCGTTCTTGCGCGGGCAATCCCGGGCATTGCTTTAGCGCTGTCGGCATTATTATGTTACCCCGTCGGAGGTCAAGATAAAATTAATGTTTTCCTTGATGCCGGATTTCGTAATGAAAGATGATATCGCATCCGGCCAAATCGCCCTTCTTCGCCAAGAAGCCCTGTGGCTTGCCACAGGGAGGATCCTCCGTCGCCAAAGTGACTATGGAGGACACGATGGCGTTCCTGGCTTCGCAGGGTTCCGCAAAGACTCGACCTGCGTAGCCAATGCTACTCCGGCGGAGCAGGTTGCCCCGCGGTTTGCCGCGGGGTGCTTCGCTGGTCATTTCAATGACCGGCGGAACTTGCTGATTTGGTTCACGAATGCCGGTACGGTGTCGAGCGGGATGGCGCGCGCGCCGGCGGCCAGTGGCGCTGTATCAAGAACCAGACAGCGTTGATTGTCCACCATGAGTCCGATGAAAGCGCCTTCTTCGGTAACGACGAAATCACCGGTCTCGGGTCGGGCATTCGGATTGGTGAATGCGTTCTGAAAGATGCTGGCCCAGGCGCGCAGGTTACGCCGGATGACGAGATAACGCGGATCATGCATGTCAAATGATGCTTCGATGGCGAAGCTCAAGCCTTCCGAAGAGCGCTTGAAGAGGTGCAGCCCGCCTGTGCCGCGCTTTTCCAGGGCCGGCCGACCGAGAATCTTCATGGGAGCAACATTCGTGATGCCGGCTGCCGTCAACTGCGGGTCATTGGTGAGACTGAACCCAATTAGCACAACGCGTGGATTGTCCGCCAAGGCCTGCAGAGGGCCTTTGAGCAATGCCGAGGTTCCCGCGCCGCCCCGCCGTGCGATGCGGTAATAAACATGCCGCAGGGACGAGGATGCGCCGGGCCAGTTCAGGCCCAGATCCTTATAGCCGGCGGCTAACCATAACCCGTCCGCCGCGGACAAGAGCGGCGGATATACCACAGCGGCATGCGTATCGAACTGCTGGCCGCTGATATCACTGTCCCGGTATTCCTGGGTCAGCGAAACCCGCAATTCCACCCGGGCATCCCGGAAGGGCCGGAACGGACCCGGCCGCTTGGCGCCGATATCTTCCACCTTGGATGCCAGGCCCTTAATCTGGGCTTGGAGCGCATCCTGGTTCTGGCGCACGGCCGCAATGCCCGATACCAACTGGTCGGTCCGCCCGGTTATGACCGTTTGCAGGGCGTCCTGCAAGGCCATGTGCTGGGCCGCCATTGCGTCGAGTTTGGCGTCAAAGCCCTTGAATTCATCCGCAGTGCCGACGGTGTTCAACGCCGGGACCGATTCCGTCAGGCTGGATACGGAAGCTTCCAATTGCTGTTGGTTCGCGGCGATATCCTGGAGGCTGGCGCGCATGGCCTGGGGCAGATTTGCGGCCAGGGTATTGACGGATTGGAGGGTGGTTTCCATCCGGGCCTGCGCGGTCTGCAAATCACCGATACGGGTGTTCATTAAAACCTGGCGCTCGGCCACGTCCGTAATCTTGATTTGCGTAACTGTTTCCTGCTGTTGCAAGGTAAGCAGGTTGGTGGAAATGGTTTTCTGGTCGGTCTGAATATCTTTTAGTGCGCTCTGTACCTGTTCCTGTTTCTTGTTAATTTCTTCCAGGGAGCGGGTGTTCCTTGCCAGGCTGGCGATGCTTTCCTGCTGGCTGGTAATGGTTTTTTCGTGTTCATGGACGGTCGTGGCCATGCGCTGTTGTTCCTGCTTCAAGACTTCGGCTTCTTTTGCTTTCTGTTCCAGTTCCTGCTGGCGCGTTTGCAGTTCCTGGCGTTGGCCGGTAAGCGTGGTCTCCAAGCTCGATTTCACAAATTCCAGATCGGACGATTTCCGGTTCAATTGAGCGATGGTCTTTTCCTGGGTCAGTAACTTGTGGCTGATAAGCGCATCCTGGGACTCGCGCATCCAGAGCGCTTCCATGTCGGCGATGGCTGCGGGAGCAAAATCCGGCGCCGGCGCCGTCGCCCGCGCGCCCGCACCTGCCGCCACCTGCCAGTTGTCCGGCCCGGTGATGAACAGCAGGAGCGAGGATACCAGGAAATCCATGATGATGATAAGAATGGCCGGTCGCATGGCGGCTTTATTCCTTCCCGGTGATCAGGCTCTCGCGCAAGGGGTATAGATAAAACAGTCTCAGCACGACGGCCAGGACAATCCCGACCAGCGTCGAAGAATAGGCCAGGAACCGGGCCACGCCGACGCCATACGTTGTAATCAGAATGAAGGAGAAAATCGTCACCGCCAGCCCGCAATAGAGGGGCAGGTCGAGAAAAATGTCCAGGTTCTCCATGCGTTTCAGCCGCGTAGGCAGGTCCGTGTCGGTGTCATTTTCGACATCCCTGATTCGACGGTGGGCGATCACCCAGCAGATACCCTGCACGATCAGGATGCCGGCCACCATGATGGCCATGGAGATGGCATTCATATTACCACTGCTCGTCGTGGGCCCGGTGCCGTTGCTCTCCAGTTTCAGGCCGCCGCCATCTGGCGATGGGCCGGGCACCAGTGCTCCCAGCATGAGGAGCAGGCTGATGGTTGCACCGACTGCCGTGGCCGCAATCCAGTAGTTTTTCCGTCCCGCAAGTTGCTTGATCCCCGCTACGCCGGTTTTGCTCACGGTGGGAATTAGCGATACTAATAAGATGGAGCAAAGTCCCGCCACAACCAAATACTTCAACAGCGTGGCCTTCACGCCAAAGACTGACCGGAAGGCTAACCAGTGCTTAACCAGTTGGGTGGGCGCCAGTACCCGGCTGCGGTTGAGCTCGTTCAAGGAGGCTAACGTTACGGCGGGGTGGTCGCCGATCCAGGCAACGCCAGCCGGACCTTTACGCACCGCCGCGTACAGGAGGTCCAGGCCCGCCGGCCCCTGTTTCAAGATGACATCAATCGCGCGGGTCGCTGCTTGCGGCGCTTCCGTACCGGCCACGATCAGAACTTGGGTCAGCTTTGCGGCGCTTGACGGGGTGGTGGACGCCATTTTGATCAGAACCTTGAGCTGTTCAAGGCTCCGCGCCTGCTTGAGCAAGATTGCAAACTCTGTCCATGTTTTGCACGTCTTCGCCAACTGGTATACCGGCATGAGCGCATCTTGCGCGGCGGCCATCGAGAGGGACGAGCCCGGAGAAGAGCGGACGGCGGCCAGGCAATCGGTCAATTGGTTTTGCAGGGGAGGTTGGATGGCTTGAATACACGTGGCGGCTTTTAACAGGGCAAACGCCAGTTCGGCCTGGGGAAACAGGGCCGACAACGTATCGGCTTCGTTGATCCGTGTAATAAACGAATTGGCCCCCTGACTGGTTTCGGTGATCAGGCGCGGGATATCGGCGTGAATCATGCCGTCGGCCACGCACCTGCCGGCCAGGCTCTCAAACGAGCCGGCGGCGGCATCCGGCTCCAACTCGGTCCCGAGGGCCGTCAGGTGTCCCAGGGCCGTCGTGTCGGTTCGAAGCGTGGCCCTGTATTTATCGCGCTGACCGGCGGCGACCAGCCACCCGGCAACCTTGTTGCGGTCGATGTAATCCAGCACTTCCAGGGCGGCGCCCCGGCGTCCGGCTTCCCAATTAGCTTCGGCGAGCGTGCGTAAATCCGATTCGGGCAAGGCCGTGAAGTCGGCCCCGGAAATGTCCCGGGCACGGTCAGGGAGTTGCAGGACGGCGATCAGGACAAGCGTGGTCACGACAATCAGTACGATCTGCAGAATCCTCATGGTCGGTCTCCTGTAATGTCAGCTGGTGATAGAGCAGTATCCGGCATCAATCATTGGCTGTTCATATGCCACTTTAAAAAGCCACAGTCAATACCTTAATTCAATATCAACACTGTTCAACGGTCCGGTGCAAAGCATATATATTACCTGGCCTTGAAATGAATGATCGTCGTGTCATAAGCCGGCGCCGTGCACACGATCGTTTCCGGATCAGCGTAAACCTCGCCGGTACCGTGGTTCTGCGCCGTTACCCGGTTTGAGGCGTATTTGACGCGGAAGTCGTTCTTCAGCGTTACTTTTTCATCCTTGTCCGTGTTGTTGAATATGAACACAACCCGGTCTTCGCCTTTGATCCAGACGCTGTAATCCAACGGCTTGTCCAGCGTGGCAACCTGATCAAACCTTGTGCCATCAAGGAAAAAATCTTCAAAGGTTGTCAATACCTGAATTCCCTCTCTGACCAAGGACCATGTCTGGCTGTCAAAAAGACCGCCCCAACTATAAATCTGAAATCCATCCGCCTCCGTCAACGCCACGGACTGGATGGCGTCATTTTTGGCCAGGGGATAGTACAGCGAATACGTCTGCACCGAATTCAACACCGGCACTTTTCTGCCGCTGGCGGCCTTCAACGCTTCCCGCATCAGTTTCATTTCCGCCAGCCCCCACCTTCCACGCATCGGGAAATGATGTTCCATAAATACGTCTACATACCTGCCGGCTGCCGGGGGATAAACCCCGTAATATTCGCAGTCATGCCAAGGCCCCTTCGCGTTCTGAATTTCCTGATAACTGCCCGAATATAGATAGAATCTGGCAGAGGGATTGGCCTCCCGGACCGATGTAATCATTGATCGCCACATTCTTCCGTTTTGTTCTCCCCTGAACTTCAGCCATTCCAGCGGATAATTTGACAGAATCGACCGTGCTGGTTCCGTCAAATCCTGAAATGGATAGTCTTCCTCAAGCATAACTACTCTATCAGGCACTTGGTTAATATCTTCTATCCCTGCATATTTTTTAAATGCCTCAATGCAATCTGGACAGAAACAGCTTTCTTTTTTCTGTTTATAGGGAACATTCAAAATATTAGACACCTCATAGTCCCACATCAGTCCATCCCATTTATTGATCCGGGCAGCCGCTTTTAGAAACCCGAGAATGATCCGCCAGTACTCACTACGCTCATCCGTCAGTCTGGTTAAGCAAGGAGAAGGTTTCCTTATTTGAGTTGCCTTATTTGTTTGTCCGGACTGATTCACGTACTCATTGATCGCCAACTTGTCCGGAGCGGGCGGATGATTGGAAACATACGCATCAAACGCCATATCCTCATAAGGAAAAGCAAGATATGCTATGGCAGCCATCCCGCGTTGTTTGATTTTGCCGGCCAAAGGATCGCGTAGATTCATTTTCCTGACGTTGCCGTCATATGGTGACTCCCATGGATTATGATGGAGTTCCGTCAAATGTGTCTTGATTCCGCACGATTTCGTCAGATCAAGCAGGTAATCTTGGACCCGGCCCGGTTGGAACCCCATGCAGTCTTCCGCCGCTGACCATAACACCACTTCCAATGACTTCGGCTTCCTGACATCATCTTCCACGATGACGCGTAATCTCTGCTCCGGAACGGAATATTGTTTTCCGTTGATCTCGTATTCATAATGAGCCCGTATTTCAGTTTCCCTTTTCCCTCCCCCGATCTTGATCCA
>VSJD01000249.1 GCA_008636095.1 Kiritimatiellota bacterium
GACCGGCATGTAACTGAGATAATCCGGCGTACGGGTGATCACGGCCCGCGCGCGACATGTCACTTCATAATCTTCGCCGGGTATTAGGGACCGCATTCCCGGGGCGCTTGTGCCGGAGGCGGCAATGCCTTGCTGCATTGCCGCTTCCGCATCCCCTGTTGTGATGCGCACAAAATAATTATCGGTTTCCTTTTCCATGCGGACACCACTCTTTGATCCATTCATGAATTTTCCGAACGAACCATCGTTAAAATGCTCCTCAAATACAATCTGACCGGTTGACTTACGGCGAACTACGATGTCATCCACGTCCACAACACCGCGGCATGGCCGTATAGACGGGTAGTAGTCTGCCCGGCGCAACAACCAGACTTCTGTGGTAGAAGTCAAAACAGAAACGTCGCCATGAAAATCCTGCCACTGCCCGCCTGTTCCAGGGATGGGTACAGCCGGTATGTCCGGACTGCTGAGCCATACGTAGAGACCGGTAAATCCGATCCTGGGAATACCGAGCTCATAACGTGCAAATTTGTTATCCGGCTCAGTGGTTTTTCCCAAAGAGGGATAGGGATAAACAGAACAATTCTTGCCGAAACAGGAGAAACCGATCAGATAAAGACCGCCGGCCAGTTCAAATTCCTTCGGCAAATCAAGGATATATTTGAAATTGCGCACCTGATCCAACCCTTCGCCCCCGGGAATAGGCAGATAGATATACTGCATTGAATCGGCCGTCACATGCAACGGCCGCTTCAGCCAGAATATTTCCGGAGAATTCACCCGAACCAAATCATTGGTATTGGTCTGGCCGTTGCTCCTGCATATACTACTCAGAATTATAAGACAAAGGCCGATCATCAGCCGAGTTTGTTTGTTTTTTTTCATTCGATTTTCCTTTCCTCCTGATTCCGTGACAGGTTTTCCTGTCTCTTGTTTTCGCCATTGGCGGGCATTCCTTGAAATCAGCAGGGAAATCGGGCTGGCGTGCGATCAATTTAAATTCCTTTGCGCCCTCCAAGGCTACCTGAAGATGCACGGGATCGTCTTCAACGCGTAATGCCTTGCTCTGCCAAACAACCCGGCCACGGACCTCGACCATGAAGATCATTTTGACCGGCGTTGATAAATTACGGATCGCTTGGGTATCGCTGGCGCCGACCACGGCTTCGAAGCTTTTGCCGGGACCCGGGAGAGTTGACCAGGTGTTCGCTCTGGGCGTGATCGCCAAAGCCGCGTTCGTAGGCCTGGCCGTTCAGTTTCAATGGCTCGCCGCCGATTTCGGCGCCCATCCAGAGTCTGTTTCCCCAGCCCATGTGCACAACCTGCATCCTGGGGATGTCAGACTTTTTCAGATTAAAGGTTTCCATCGCATGGTTCTCAAGAACCGTATCAATTGATTTCTCCCGGTATTCCAGCCATCCTGATTTCATGCACATATATCCGCCGAATGGTCCCTTATCTCCAAGGATTGTGCCGCGCCGGTCAATTTGACGTTTCCACGCCTGCGCCTTTTTTGCATAAACCGGACAGCTTGGGTGAAATTCCTTTAAGGAAAAATAAGGCGTAATTTTCATTCCCAGCCGGTGTGTCGTGGCAATGACCCTGTTCATTTCGCGCATGTCCGCTTCGGCGTACGGTGGATACTTTCCATCCGGCCAAGCCTTGGGCTTAAACGTGTCATAATCATGATGCCGAAGCAATTTAATTCCATTTTGCGAAATTGACTTTAAAGTCGCGTCATTTGGCCAACTGGAATCAACCCCGGCATGAAATAATTTGTTGCCGGCGTCTTCCGGTTTCTTTACAAACGGTAACCCGAGATAATACTCCCACCTTTGGCGCCCGGGCTTAAACCTGCGCGGATTACTCCACTCGCAGTACGATTCACACCGGACATAAAAGTGTTCGTTCAATAAGTCGCGCTCATGCGTAAAGATGGACTGTCCTTCCTTTTCCACGTCGAACGGCCGATTCCAGGCTTCCGAATCGCTCCCACGATAAAATTCCAGGCCTTCCACGCCCTTCTTGAAAGCGCAGAAATAAATCGGAATCAGCGTATCCGGCACGGGATCGCGCGAGTCCTTATAGGAACGGCCGAACCCAACCTCTTGCCACCGGCAAAACACCCCGACTTGTCTCATGCCGGCTGAAGTCGACGGCCTTGAACCCAACGTGTCAATCTCCGGCGTTAAATAAAAATTACAGGGGCTGAATTCATATACCTGGCCAAGCGGTTTTTCGATAATAAATTCCATGCCGACCTTGACCAATCCCCAGGCGCGATATTCCCAGGATTGTTTAAAAGCCACCGGCAATTTGACGCCTTGCTCATTATAAAAATGACCGTTTATATTGATTTGCACGCAATCCGATTTCTTGTTAACGCGGATATCGGCATCGCGACAGCGTGATTGTTTATAAAAAACCACCTTGCGATTTTCGCCCGCGGCCACATGCGCGTATATCGGCTTTCTTAGGATGTTTTGTCCGGTTCCGTTAAAGAAGCGCAACGACGTCATTACCCCGCCGGCGGTCTTGTCGTGAATAACCTCCCAATAGGCATTGCGTAATATGATTTGACGTTCTGAGACTTTAACCGATGGACTCCCGCATTCGCTTTTATTTAATAAATGCCTGGCCATATTGGCTTTTCTCCTATTTAACAACGGCATGGCTTTTGGCATGCACGGTTTTCCTGCCGACGGACACCGACTTGTTCCCGTAATTGACCAGTACGCGCGTTCCGTTGGAATAGACGGTTTCGAAAACATTATCCTTAACCCGACGGTGCGACTCTATGAATTCCTTTTGCAATGCGCCCAAGCCTTTGCAAATCCATGCATATTCTTTCTTCATCCAGCCGATATGATCCTGGAAATCTCCGAAGGACGATGGACGGAAAGTAACCTCATTTCTCGGCATGGCGCCCCACTCGATTTCCTTCAATATGCCGTTGATTACGGAGCCGAATAATTTTGGATATGCGCTCCAGCCCATCAGGTGGTAAATTATCAAACCATGCACGGCGATATGGAAAAACGGCGTAACCTCGTCCACCAGACTTTTGAACTCGGGGCGCAGCGGCCATACCCCGAAGCAGGGAATATGCGACACCTCATCAACCGCCGGCAGGACAAAAGCGGTCGGCATTTCCACCGAGCATCCGCCGAAAAACGCCCGTACGGTCTGAAATTGATCAATAATTCCCTCGCCTTCCGCCCTCCTTGTCAAAGGATGGCCATGCGTCTTGTCATAACATCCACGTAATGCCCGTGGTGTCCCGTCCAGATAATACCAGCCGTTAACTCCCATCGCCTTGATGCGCGGAAAATCACGGTGCATAAATCGCTTCGCAGCCAATTGGGGACAGGGAAAATAGCTTTGGCCGCCTGCCCATACTCCGCCCGGATGCAAATGTCCCTGCTGATCGCGAATCATGATGCTTTCATCCCAATCAGGCGAGATACGGTAAGCATCGCTGTAATTATCGTGAAAAGTGACTTGATAATCCATCGCCGATGCCGCTGTAATCAGTTGTTTGAGCCCCGCTTCGCCCCCCAGTCTTTGATCCACGGGGAAACGCGTTGGGTATCTCCCGTCATGTCCATCCCAGTTCCAGCCGACCAATATGCACCGGATTTTTTCCAATCCTTCCTGTTTTAACCGCTTCAGTATCTGCAAAGCTTCGGCAAACGTGGTATAAGCTCGATATTGAACTGAACCATCTGACAGTTTTTCCTTGCAAGCGCAAAATATCTTGAGAAATCCGTAAGCCTCACACATATAAGCCGCTTTGCGTGAAACCGCCGCCTTATCTCTCAAGGGCAACACGCCTTTGGTCTTTATAAGATATTCCCGGTACCGTTTGGCCATTCCAACGTAACCAGCATCGCTTCCGGAAAGAAAATGATAGGAGATGACCCGATCAACCGGATCAACCATGTCCGTATGATGATGCCGGTAATGAAATTCAGGATGAATGGCGTTGGACTGCCGCTCGTCCCAATTGAATGAAGCGACAATGCCGGCATCAAAATCACCGCTTTCAATAATCACCGCATAGGCCGCTTTCCCATGAACCGCGCCAAATACCGGCAATACCGTTACATCCTCCCATTGCGGTTGAGGAACATACAGCAGACTGCGATATTGTTGCGGTTCACGACGCTTGAAACGGGAAACCAGGCCGCTGAAATTGGGCAGCAACAAGTACCCCTCTTCTCCAGTCCGCGCGGCAAACCCGCAGGGCATCAACTCCACGCTCATCAACGCAAATGACTGTTTTTTACTTTCCACTACATCATCATAAGGAATCGACACCTTCAGCATGTCCTTGTCCAATATGAACCGAACCAGGAACCTGATCCCGGCGTCATCGCATTTCACGCTCAATCCAAACTCGCTTCCGGAATGATATTCCAGGCCAATATGGAACTTGTCAATTTCAGGCGTATAAGGCCGATCGCATCCCAAATCATGCGCTTTTACCGTGAACAAGGCATTACCCGATGCCCAACGATGTCGCGACCTTCTATCCTCGACGGTAATGGCGCCTTGTTTTTGGGGATCAACAAAAACAGTCAAGTAATCGTTTGCTAATTTAACGATGCGATTCATAGGGCTCCTTTTCAGGTTGGGTTACGCTTTTGCGCACTTTCAAAATTGGTTTGTGTACCATTGGTTGAATAGATTTTTACATTAAAATATTCATTTATCTGACTTGTAAGTTTTGTCACGTCGGCCATTTGACGGCCAAGTGATCGCTTGTTTACGACGCGATGTTTTTTGTGGCTGGTTTTAAATTTGACTCAGCCGCTTTCCAGCATTATTTTTTATCTTTGTTTCACTGTGCTTCCGCGTTTAGAATGAGACTGTTTCCGTCGTAATTAACGTAACATATTATAAGGCAATAAATAATACTCGTAGAGTTAACAATAACGGGATGGATAATCCCCGGAATTCAGTCAGTGAGTTATTCCCGGCCAGTCATCAGTCCGGAATGGAGCCGCAGGTAAACCGGCCTTGTTATACAAATTACATTCCGGGGCGTTTGCCCAACCGTAGCGGACTGCTGTCGGGCGCGCAATTTCTTTGCTCCAGACCAATACTGTATTCCCGTCAATTTCGGCTTTGGCCGGATAAAACTTCCGTATCTTTTTCCTGGCGCCATCCTTGTAGTCTTTGTTCAACACGATTTCCACCATTTCCGGGTTTTCCCCGGCAATCGTGAAACCGGTAAGTTCCCCGTTTTTTATCATCAAGCCGCCATGGACATAATCAAAAGTGATCCTTACTTTGTCTCCTTCAATCTTCATTGATCTATATAACGGCCCGGAATATTCCAGCTTCCGTCCATATGTTTTTGCCAGAGCATTCAATGCCAGACGTCGTCCAACTTCCTGTTTGTTCTTTGGATGAACATTCTTAGGATCACCGATATCTATGGCTACCGCCATTCCGACGCCGGGTTCATCGAGAACCGCCTGCTGTGACTCGCGCAGTTCGGCATAAGTTAAAGTCCACGACGAATCCCAATTCGCCAGTTGAACAAAATAAAACGGAAAATCACCCTCTCCCCAATGCCGGCGCCAGTCGCGAATCATAGCCCGGAACCGTTTGCGGTAATCCCAAGCGCTCCCGACATCATCCTCGCCCTGATACCAAATCACCCCGCGAATTGCAAATGGTATCAAGGGGGCAATCATGCCGTTGAACAGCCCGCAGGGAATCCGACGGTAGACACCCTGGGCGTTATTTAGCCGCTCAGGAATTTTTTCTATGGTGTCAAATTCCTTGGCCGTCCTGCTCCAATCCTGAACTTTTTCGCTGTCACCGGGCATAAATCCAAGTTCTTTCTCCCGTTTTTCCCGGTAGACGGTGTAATCGTCGGCAATGTTTTTGAACTCATTTTCGACCGTCTGCGGACTGGTCCAGGCTACTACCGGGGTTCCCCCCCAGCTTGCTGCAATGAGCCCTACGGGAACATTCAGTTCCCGGTAAATCTCACGCCCGAAAAAATAACCCACAGCCGAAAATCCCCCTGTTATCTTTGGAGAACACAACGTCATTGGAGCACAAATCTTCCAGCCGCCGGCAAGTTCGCGGTCCATATCCGGGCGCCGGGCAAAAGATGATACCAGCGGTATTTGCAGAAATCTTATTTCCGGATAATCAGCTTTTTTGATTTCTTCCGCCGCGTTGACACAGTAGGCCATACCGATTCCCATATTTGATTGTCCGGAACACAACCAGACTTCGCCGACAAGAATATCGTTGATTTTCAGGACATCTTTTTTACCGCGAATTGTCATGATTAAAGGCTTGGCCGATACCGGCAATGGCTTCAGTTTCACCATCCACGCGCCGTCATTGCCGGTAACGGCTTCCGCTTGCTGGCCGGCAAACTCCACCTTGATCAGTTCGCCGGGTTCAGCCCATCCCCAAACCGGGATTTCCTGGTCCCGTTGCAACACCATATTGTCGCCGAAAATACCGGCAGTTTTTACCGCCGCAAACACATGGGTGGAAATCAGCATCATTACAACTAACGTTGCATTCAACCGCAACATTTTACCCCTGCCTTTCTTATACCTGAATTCGAAACAGGTTCCCGGTCATCAGTTTTTTATCAGGATTGTTTACCAACTCACAGGTTTTTTATGGTTTGCCGTGTTACCACGCATCAGGCGGGCAATATCACCTGCCAATTGCACGGCAAGGCGCATGGCGCCGCTCGGATTGAGATGGCAGCCATCAGAGGTATCTTCCGGCGCAATCACTCCACTACTGTAATCACAAAACCAGACATGGTCGCCCGCGCAATGCACCGCCGCGCGAATCGGCGATACGAAGTTTGCTCGCGTATACGGGCAGATCGCGAAGATATCGGCGTACGGATAAGCGCTACGAACAGCGCGAAGGTATCCATGGTATTGTTCTTCCGTGAGCGTTGCGTCATTCGTGCCATGATAGATGACGACAATCCGCGGTTGCACCGGCGGGTTCCATGGCACACCCGCATAGACGTAGGGGAACGCTTTTTCAGCCGGCGGCGCCCCGTTGGTGCCGGCGACAGTAAGTCCTTGTCCGCTAAAGCCGACCACGATCGGCTGTAGTCCAAGCAATCGCGCGGTATGCCAGGTCCAGTTACGCACCGGATGTTGATGGTCCTGGCCTGTCAGCCAGTCCCGTACCTGGCCCGTTTGTCGGTCCCGGTCATCCCACCCGTCATGTCCCGTATAGAGCAATCGCAAGGAGGCCGTAATAGAATCTCCAAGGAATTCAATAGCGGCGGTTGCCTCGGGCAACACCGGTAAAACGGCGTCCGGTGATGCGCAACGTATGCCTAAAAATTTACACGCGCCGTTTTGCGTGGCCCATTGCGCCGGATCCGCACTTGGGATGATCGTCCAACAGCGGATCATGTGCCAGTAGGCCTTGTTTGCCTTTGCGGTTTCGGGAATATTCTCGGGGCACAGGCGGATGGTGGCGGTTGTCGCATCGAGACGATGCCGGACGATTGTTCCCTCGTCAACCTGAACAAGTAAATCCGGATACTGGGTCATCCCCGTGGTATCAAAGACCAGGTCACAGCAAGACCCCGGGACTGCGAATTCCAGCATAGCGCCCGTATTGATTGTCACGGCCGGATACCCGAGACGCCACCGGCCGATGTAACGAAACCCCGGCGCGTCGGCGCGATGGGTGGGATGAGTATAATTATTGTTCGTGATTAGACCCCAAAGGGTACAATATTACCGGGCCTTGAAATGAATGATCGTCGTGTCATAAGCCGGCGCCGTGCACTTGATTGTTTCCGGATCGGCGTATTTCTCGCCGGTACCATAGTTCTCCGCCGTTACCCGGTTTGAGGCGTACTTGACGCGGAAGTCGTTCTTCACCGTCACTTTTTCATCTTTGTCCGTGTTGTTGAAGATGAACACAACCCGGTCTTCGCCTTTAATCCAGACGCTGTAATCCAACGGCTTGTCCAGCGTGGCGACCTGATCGAACCTGGTGCCATCAAGGAAGAAATCTTCAAAGGTTGTCAATACCTGAATCCCCTCCCTGACCGACGACCACGTCTGGCTGTCAAACACCCCGCCCCAGGCGTATATCTGGAACCCACCCGCTTCCGTCAACGCCACGGACTGGATGGCATCGTTTTTCGCCAGAAAATATCGTAGCGAACACGTCTGCACCGCATTCAACACCGGTAATTTCCTGCCGTTGCCGGCCTTCAACGCTTCCTGCGTCAGTTTTATTTCTTCCAGCGCCCACGTGCCGCCACGTCGCGGCGCGTGAAGATTCATATACACGTCCACATACCGGCCGGCTGCGGGAGGATAAACTCCATACCATTCGCAAGTATGCCAGGGGGCTGTTGCGGATATTGGACCATAACCGCCCGAATACAGATAAAATCGGGACGAGGGATTGACCTCCCTGACCGCTGTAATCATTGATTGCCACATTCTCCCATTTTGATCCCCTTTGAACTTCAGCCATTCCAACGGATAATTTGACAGAATTGATCGCGCCGGCTCCGCCAAATCCTGAAAAGGATAGTTTTTTTCAAGCATAACTCGTTTCTCCGGCGCCTGGGTAATATCTTTTATACCTGTATATTTTTTAAATTCCTCAATGCAATCTGGACAAAAACAGCTTTGTAGATTATGGGGAACACACAAAATATTAGCCAGCTCAAAGTCCCACATCAGTCCGTCCCATTTATTGATACGGGCCGCCTCTTTTAAAAACTTGAGCATAACCCGCCAGTACTCGCTGTGTTCATCCGTCAGTCTGGTTAAGCAAGGAGAAGGTCCGCAAAATTTAGCTGTCTGGTTCGTTTGTCCGAATTGATTGACATATTCATTGATCGCCAGCTTGCCCGGGCAAGGCGGATGATTTGACACGTACGCATCAAACCCCATATTCCTATTACCATAAGGCCAGCCCATATATGGAATAGCATCCATTCCGCGCTGTTTAATTTTCTCGGTCAATGGATCACGCAGATCCATCTTGTTCACCTTGCCGTAATAGGGCGACCTCCATGGATTGAGATTGAGTTCCGTTAAATGCGTCTTGATCCCGCACGACTTCGTCAGATCAAGCAGATAATCCTGCACCTGATCAGGTTGCCACCCCATGCTGTCTTCCGCCTCCGACCATAACACCACTTCCAATGCCTTCGGCTTCCTGGCATCATCCTCCACGACGACGCGCAACACCTGCTCCGGAACGGAATATTGTTTTCCGTTGATCTTGTATTCATAATGGGCCCGGATTTCGGTTTCCTTTTTCCCGCCTCCGATTTTAATCCAGACCGGCATAACGCAAAGATAATCCGGCGTACGGGTAATCACGGCCCGGGCGCGGCAGGTAACTTCATATCTTTCGCCGGGCACCAAATACTGCATTTCGGGCGCATTTGGACATAATGCGGAAAGAGCTTGCTGGATGTCCGCTTCCGCATCCCCGGTTTTAATGCGCACGAAATAATTATCATCTTCCTTTTCAAGGCTGACGCCGTTCTTTTTCGCACCCAAAAATTTTCCAAAAGAGCCGTCATTAAAATGTTCTTCAAACATAATTCGGCCGTTTGACTTTTGACGAACCACTATGTCATCCACGTCCACAATGCCGCGGCATGTCCCAATGTCATCCACATCCAGGGCGCGGCGATTTACACTTATAGATGTCTGCGGATTTGCCCAACGCATTAACCAGAGTGCCCTTGTAGAATCAAAAGCGGGAGCTTCGCCATGAAAATCCATCCATTGCCCCCCTGTTCCGGTAACGCTTAAAACCGGGATATATGGATGGCTGAACCACACATTGACGCCGGTATATCCAGGATACACACAGAACTCGTAACGCATGAAATTCTTGTCAAGCCTGGTGGTCTTTACCGAATGCGGATAAACCGGATCCAGTTCGTTCATACAGTTATAACCCATTAGATAAAGATTGCTGACCACTTCAAATCCCTCCGGTAAATCAAGGATATACTTGAAATTGCGCACTTGATCCAATCCTTCCCCGCCCGGAATTGGCAGCAGGAAATATTGCATTGAATCCGCCGATACATGTAGCGGACGCTTCAGCCAGAATGCGTCCGGAGAATTCACCTTGACCGTACGATTGGCGTTGGTTTGGCCATGAACTACGCTTGCGCCAATTATGATTAATGCGCCAATTCCGGCAAATAACACGTTTTTATTTACAATTACTTTTCTCATTTTACCTCCCGCACATCTCCTAATTTACATGGTTCCTCGCCAGAATCTGCGGGTGACCTCCGGCTCCGGGAGATTCCCGGGCGTATGATATACAGGGGATATCGAGGTGTCATGCCGAAACTTCCCTGACTTCGAGCATCAGCACGGAGAGTGGTTCCATCCGGATATGCTCCGTTACAGGCAGTTTTACCGCGCGCTGGAGCGTCGAACGCTGTCCATCGCGAACGGCGTCAATGGCGCAGGTCTTCGCCATCCCGTCGTATGACGGCAGAGCGGCATCGAATTCCCTGACGTCCTGCGAAATGTTCACGAAAATATGGCCGACCGTCCCATCCAGCGAGCGAAACGAACCATGCTGTACGGCGTAATCTCGAACCACGTGGCGTCGTTCAGGATGCCGCTCGTTTACCAATCCAACGAGGTCGAGGCACCGTACATAGGAGAAATCAATTTTCGGCACATCGATTTTCGGCGGTTTGAGCATCTCGCCGAACATGATGTACTTCCAGCATTCTTGTGCCGCGGCGCGCGCAACTTTCTTCCAAAATGCGGTGGTGACGGGGTTGAGCTCCTTGGTGTCGGGCAGGTACCACCCGCCGGTCGGCACGACCCCTTGCACGAGGGACTTGCCGAAACAGCGCGCCCAATAGAGCACCTCGGTCCGCGAGCACTCAGGGAAGGCGGCGCAATAGGCGCCGATATACCCGCCGTATACATAGCTGAAGATCGGGATAAGCTCCCCGCCCATCGGATCGTTCGCCTCGTAGTGACCGAAGTACTCCATATTTCCCGCGCGCTGGTCAAACAGGTCGAGGTACGGGATGAAGTTCTCCGAAATGCCTTCGGTCGTGATCGCGGAATCGGCATCCAGTGCTCGCGCCCGCTCGCGCACGTTCTTCAGTATCCGGTTCCAATCCTCCGACAACCACGATCCGTAGCCGAGCGGGTGCCCGTGGGCCGGGGCATGGCAGGCCACGGCACATCCACAGGGAAAGTTGTCGATCTGCACCACGGGACATCGCCTTTCGATACTGCCGAGGAGCAGGGACGCGGTCATCTCCTCGGCGAATTTTGTCCTTGGGCAAATCCTGGCGTATTCCCATCCGGCAAATCCCATGCTACCAATGTTCACCTTCCCATTCGCGCCCACAACGGCGGCCGGTCTTCCTTCTTTTTCGAACTCCGGCCAACTGTTGAACGGCGGCGAATAGGACGAAATGGCGATGTACCAAGTTCCGCCCGGCATGTAGACGAAACCGTAATTGCCGGCGGCGCGCATTTTCTCCATGGCGCGCCGAAACGCTTCTTCGCCTTCCCGCGGCGGAAAGAAACCTTTGGGGCCGGTCCACCCGCCCCCACCTTCGAAGTTGAAGACCAATCCCAGGAGCGGAACTCCGATTTCGCGGGAGAGCTGGTTAACACGATCGGCAATCTCGTCCAGCGGGTGTGTGAGTCGCAAAACCGGGATGTCGTAATTCTGCATCTGGAAAACGGCCACTCCTTTTCTCAGCCAGGGGGCAATATCTTTTTCCCACAGCTTCTTTTCGCACCACCACTGCTTCCGAGCCCAGCTTTTATAGATGTCCGCGCCTTCCCACCACTCCCCGTGGAACACTCCCAACACCGTCTCGTATCCAAATTCCACCCCCATGCCCATCATCTCGCTGGAACAATGCGCGATGCTCATGACCGGATACATTCCCCAGTCCCCCAGCGGCCCCACATTAAAGCTCTTTACGTTTTGCTTCTCGTCATGACAGGCAAGGTATAAACCGGCCACGTCATTGTAATACAATACGAACTGCATCGGCCATCCACCCGGATAGGTCCCGCCCAGCGCACCCATCCCCACTTGGGGCGACTCCGGCCCTTCCCCTGATTTCAAAGGCAAATTATCCACCACCGGGTATGGATCATGGAACACGTAGCCCTCGCTTTGCCGCGGCGCCGCAATCGCCTCCCCCGGCACTCCATCGCCGACCTTCAATACGCCGGAGACCACCGGGCAGACCAACTGGTAAACAGCGGCATCGGGAGCCAGTCCCTCAACCGCCATGTGCCATGTGCTCAACG
Organism: Kiritimatiellota bacterium; assembly: GCA_008636095.1. Classification (GTDB taxonomy): domain Bacteria; phylum Verrucomicrobiota; class Kiritimatiellia; order JAAZAB01; family JAAZAB01; genus VSJD01. Next base: position 12,318 of record VSJD01000249.1, read on the forward strand.
CAGAACCGGCTTTGAGGGTCACCTGGATCCGAACCAGAATCGGTTTTGAATCAAATCCCGTTACATCCATGGCCAGGGTAATGGATGAGCCGTGTTCTTTTTTCGTCCAGCGGAAGGTTTGTGCTTGCGTTCCCTCGAGCCAATCCAGTTCCCGGTCGGCCTGGCGCCGCACGGCAAGCCGGAATAAGGTCTTGGGGGCTTCCCCGTCCCGCACGAACTGGTAGCCGCTCGCTTTATCAACAATGGAAACCAGGGCGCCTTTCCGGTCCGGATCGAAACCCAATTCCACCAGCTCGTTCCCGATTTTTACCTGGCCGTTCGATTCCTTCACGTAGAGGTTTTTGAGCTTCATGGTCTTCATACCTTTTTGATTTTGTTACGGCGTTCCATTGTCCAGGTTGCGGTGCCGTAGGCGGGCACTTTGACTTCAAGGCTCCACTTGCCGCCGCGGCGGGTGGGTGAAATCGGAATCGGCGCCGCACCTTCAGTGTGCAGTAATCCTTTGCCGGCCGGCACAAAACCGGTTTCCTCCGGCGTAATTGTAATTTTCAGCGTTTTTTGCACTGCCTTGCCGTTGGCCATGGTGACCGCGAGTCCTGCGTCAGATGCAAAGACGTAGGCGTCTCCATTTTCCACGTTGAGTCCACGGTTATCCAGAAAGCGGCCGTGCGAGACGAACGGGGCCGTGGCCTTTCGCATTTTTGCCAGGCGCGCAATGTGTTGGGCCAGCGCCGGTTCATCCGAAAGCTTGCCGGTCATATCACGTGTGGCGATTGCCAGCAAACTCCCCGTGGCAAACGCCTTGCTCAAAACGTCGCGTTCATTTTCGTCAATACACCAACAGGGTATCATTTCCGGAATTACGTAGCGAAAGACGTTAATTCCCGATCCACCGCGCCATCCCCATTCCCACCACAGATCAATAGACTGGGTGTTATACAGATCGGGAAGCTCGCCGACCGTGTACGCCTCGGAGCAAAGCTCGTGCACCCGGCGTGTTGCTTCGCCTAACCATTCATAAGTCTTGACCCTGGCTTCCTCCGGCGTCTTGTGCCCATGGTTCTCGGCCAGGCAAGACTGCGGTTCATTCGCCTGGTCAATGAAGAGCGTGGAAAAACCCAACCCCATCGTCCTTTCCACAAGGTCTAACGCATACTTACGGAACCCATCCGATCCCTGGCAAAGGCGATGTCCCTGCCGCTCTAATAAAGAGGTGCCGTCAAAAGACAGCGCACATTCAACAGACCCAGGATAGCTTTCCGTAATCGGCCTGCCGTAAACGGATCGTATAGCGTAGGCCTCCATCTCTTTCCACAGCCGCGCGCACTCGGTTATCAGACGGAAGTTGACCCAAGCGCCGACGTGACATCCCAGCCGCCGGGTTTCCGCGAGCGCGCGTTGCAAGGATGCCAACTGCTCCGGCGGCATCTCCCAGAACCCGCCATTGTCAGGGCGATAATATAACTGCGCGGCAATTTCCCACATACAGATATCGGCAACGCCATACTTCAGACAGTCGCGCGCCATATCCGGCAAAGCCTCAAACTCATGGACACGTTTGCCGCTGAACTCGCTGAACTGAACATGGTAAAGACCGATCTTTTCGCGGAGCGAGGGCGGCATCCCGGATGGTTGCCACCATTTCTCCTTATACTTGCGCAAGCGGTCCGCCGTCGCGTGCCAATCGCCCTGATGCACGCCGACGCCGAATTCCGCGCTCATCCATGATTGACCGGTTTTGAGGAACGGGCGACTCGCCCATGCCCACGTCATACACATATTTATATAATCGTTTGACTCATTCGTGAAAACCAAATTTTTATAACTGGGTTTGTTGTCATAGCGGATGTAAGACAACCCGCCATCCTTATCGGACAAATCCATCATGGGCAACAGCTTCTGATCGGCAAACCCCATCTTCTGGTGACTCCGGCTAAATGTGTGTGTGCGCTTAGTGGGAAACATAGTTGAAAAGTTTGACGAATTCCAACTCGTAGTTATTGTTTCCCGCTTGTCGCCAAACTTCATATGATGGCCGCCGACCCATGGGAACCAGACTTCCTGCACCGTATCCGGTCCGTCATTGCGCAGTTCAAGCGTAAAGATTGCCTCCGGACTGCCCGCAGCGAGCTGCACCTTGACCTTCATGCTGATGCCTGTGGGCTTACCGCCATCGCGTACGTGCGGGAAAATGATCGTCAATGTACCGCTTTTTTTCTCTATTTGAGGCGCGCCCGACAAGTGCGAAAAAAGCGGACGCGAGGAATGTTCCGCCGTTGGCGCGATGAGCTTGACCAACCGCCAGCCGCGCGGGTCATGAAGATATTCCTTGCCGGTTTTCAAATCCTTGATTTTACAAAGACTGCCGGTTGCATCATCAAAGTCAAATTTTATCAGGCCGTTGCTGAGTTGCATGGGTACCTCCTGGGTTTTGGTCTATTTCATTCTTTTTATTTTCATTACACCTGTTAATTTAGAAGCAGTGTTATTTTAAAGCCAGCAAATTGAATCCTGAAAAAGTCTGAAAAAGGTATAAAATAGTCTGGTCATGAGCGATTCGAATGCAACTAAAAGACCGGAACCCGGCCTGGTTGTCTCTTATTGGAAGAACCCGCCGGGGGCCAGTTATGCACACTCGCTTCCGCATTGGGTGCTCGGACTGACCCTATGCGGCGTATGCGAACAGGGCCAACCTGACGGCAAACGTTTTCTCATGGAAAAGGGAGATTTCGGCGTTATTCGCGCCAACACGCCCCAGCGCTGGCGGGCGCTCGGCAAGACGAACTGGCACACTATTGGCTGTATTTTTGATCCGAGGCCGCACTGGATCTCATGGCTGAACTGGGAGGAGATTGTGCCGGGTTTTATGAAGCTGACCTTGCATGATTTAAAAGTGCGGCGCGAGATTCGCAATGGCTTCTTCCGCGCTTACCGGTTAGGAAAGAGCGGACTCCCGGATGCAACGGACTTTGTCTATAATGCAATTGAAAACGTCATCCTGTCGGCCAATCGTTACTACCAACTTGGCGGCCATTCCGAATACGATCCGCGCGTTGGCAGTGCCATTCAGTATCTCGCTGAAAATTTATCCTCTCCATTGAGTTTGCATGAGGTGGCAATCCATAGCAATCTATCGCGTGCGCATTTGGCGTATCTTTTCAAAAAACAGGTCGGGATCGGGCCGGTTGCGTTTCAGAATCAACAACGGATTATACGGGCAAAACAAATGCTCCGCATGTCTTTTTTATCAGTCAAACAGATTGCGATTGAACTGGGTTTTAAAAACCCGAAGTATTTCAGTGCCTGTTTCCGGAAAGTAACGGGCGTCAACCCGCGGCAATATCGGAGGAAGAGGACATCAGGTATAGGCCTCTTGACCATGGCGGAGCAGAATTAACCGCAAAGGTTAAATGAGAAGGCTGATCTCCCTATCTGCGAGCTGTGATATAATCACGCTCAAAGTTAAAACGGCCTTGGTAGGCCATAACGCATAAGGAGACCAGCCATGAAAAAAGGTATCACGATCGGGATGGATTTGGGAGACAAAAAACATCAGGTATGCGTTTTGAATAAAGCGGGAGAGATTGTTGCCGAAGAGGAAGTTGCCGGCAACCGCGCGGCGATGGCGAGC
>VSJD01000136.1 GCA_008636095.1 Kiritimatiellota bacterium
ACAACCCGCTTTCTCCATGCCAGACTGGGAAAAGAGGCGTGCTCGGTGGCCACAACCTGAAAAGGCAGAGGTTTTTTGTCCGGCCCGCACAACTCTATCGGCAGTTTGTCGACTTTATCGGTATAGGCCATGATCGGGCGATAATCGAGACAGGCTTCCAGTTCCAGGGGACCCTTGTATTCATAGGATTGTGGATTCCAGACAAGGAAAGATACGGCTGACGGATGATCTGCGGCTGGTCGGGGAACACTGGTGTCGATATGATCCGCCAAGGCGTTCAGCGCAGTCAGTTCCGTCTGCCGGCATTCGTGCACAGCCTTGCCCAGCCAGGCCAGCTGATCGTCGTAGGCCCGCTCAATGCTTGATCCGGGTAATATGTCGTGGAACGAATTGAAAAGCAGAGCGTCCCATGCGGAACCAAGATCAGCCGGTTTTTTGGCGAGGGTCGCGCTGATTGCGGTGTCCGTGCGTTCGGCGCGATTTAGCATGGCTTCGGTTTTTCTGAAAGCAAACTTGAGTTTCGCCGCCGACGCATAACATCCGCGCAAGCAGAAGTTAAGTTCCCCTTTATAAACCGGCAGAATATGTTCGCCTTTACGTGCCACTTCGTCATAGAGGGCTTTAAACAGGCGGTGAAGTCCGGAATGAACAACATTGACTTCCGGATGTTTTCCGGCCCATTTGCGGATTTCCTCAACCAGCCGGCGCGTGGGGCCGCCGCCGTGGTTGCCAAGGCCGTAATAAACACCGACATTATCAATATCGCTTTTTGATGCCGCTTCCAGAAACTCATCTAAACGTATGCCGATATCGTCATATCGTTCGCAACCATAGTAGCCGGCCAGGGGTCGATATCCCATTACTCTTGAACCGCCCGAGCCGAGCCACCAGAAGGCGGGTTTTGATAAAGGTAATTGGGAACTGGTAGGACGCGAAAAGGCGAATCCCTTTATACCGGCCGATACCAGAATCTCCGGCAAACCGGCGCTATGCCCGAAGGCATCCGCCGCCCAGGCCACCGTGACGTCCTTGTTAAACCGCGCGCGAAAATACTGTTTGGCCCGGAGAAAATGGCGTGCCATTGTCTCTGTCCCGGTCAAGTTCATGTCGGGCTGGACATAGGTTCCGCCGACAATGTCCCAGCGCCCTGCCGCCACGTATTTTTTTATTCTTTCAAAAGTCTTCGGATCATATTTTTCGATATGCTGGTAGACGACCGCTTCGCCGCGAATGCAGGTTAAATCCTTGATTTCATCCATCAGGTCGAGAATGGTGCGGGAGGTAATAACGCCTTCGTTCAAACCCTCGTGCCAGTCCCACAGCCAGACCGGGTCCAAGTGCGCGTTGGCGATTAAATGGAATGTTTTTTTCATATGGGGCAAATCCTCACAAATTTTTTCAAATAGGTTTTCCTGCCGCAGATAAATAGGACGGGCTAAACAATCAGGCGGTTTTCCATGTGACGAAATTATTCAAGACCTGCAAACCCAGGCGCCCCGATTTTTCAGGGTGAAACTGGGTGGCCACCAGGTTGTCCCGGGCGACAACCGATGCGAAGCGGACATCGGCATATTCGGTTTCGCCCAGCACACAGGCGCGGTCGGTCGGTGCCGGGTAATAGCTGTGCACAAAATAAAACTCACTGCCGTTTTCAATTCCTTCAAACAGGGGATGCGGCTTGATGAACGTTACGCAGTTCCAGCCGATCTGGGGCACTTTGTCAGCCGGGTTTGGCGGGTGAAATCGTTTGACCGTGCCGGCTAAAATCTCCAGGCCCTGTATGCCGCCGTCTTCTTCGCAAGTCTCGAAAATAATCTGGGTGCCTAAACAGATGCCGAGGAACGGCGTGCCCCGCTGAACGACTTGCCGCAATATATCGGCCAGGCCCAGGGTGCGGATATTTTGCATGGCGGCGCCGGCCGAGCCTACCCCGGGAAATATCACGCGGTCGGCCGCGAGAATCCGCGCCGGATCACGCGTGATTTCCGAGCGCGCGCCCAGGTAGTCCAGGGCCAGCTTGACACTGGTTAAATTGCCCGCGTTATAATCCACAATCGCGATCATGGTTGTCTCGTGAGTCGCTTGCAAAAATTCGCTTTTGCAAGCAGAATACAAAAGTCGGAAGTCAGGATTAAGAATATTTATGCTCGACAACGTGGTTGCTGTCAAGGATTTGCATTTATTCTGAATTCTGGCTTCTGAATCCTGGATTCTGGCTGATTAGTTGCTAATCAGTGCTGCATATATTGCACGGCATTGCGAAACAATTTCAAGCCCAGTCCTTCTTTGGGTAGGGTTCCCTGTATTTTTTGGTATGGCCACTGGGGATGGTTTTCGGGGAAGAGATAGGCCTCGGGGTGGGGCATGAGTCCGAAAATCCGGCCGGTAGGGTCGCAAAGTCCCGCGATGGCATTCAACGATCCGTTGGGATTGTCTGGGAAGCGCATGGTGGGAACGCCGGTCTGGCTGTCCACATACCGGCAGGCGACGCAATGGGCGCGTTCCAGCGTGTCCAGCAAATCGTGGTCGGTGGTGAATATTTTTCCCTCGCCGTGCCGAATGGGCAGGGGCATGCGTTCCAGCCCCCGGGTGAACATACAGGGCGATGCTGCCTCGAAGCGCAAATCCACCCAGAAATTCTGGAAGGCGCCGCCATCGTTCTGCATGAGCGCGATTTTCTGGTTGAAATAATCGTGGTCCAACCCGGGCAATAGACCCAGCTTGACCATTACCTGGAATCCGTTGCATACCCCCAGGATCAGATTGCCGGCCTCGATGAAGGAGTGGAGTTCGTCCCGCAGACGGTGCCGTATGCGCAACGCCAGGACGTGGCCGGAGCCCATGTGGTCGCCAAACGAAAACCCGCCGATGAACATCAAGGCTTTTAATTCCTTCAGGAGCGTTGGCTTGGCCAGCAGGTCGTGCAAATGGATGAGCCGCGCATCGGCGCCGGCCATTTCCCAGGCGACCTTTGACTCGGCTTCGCAATTAACACCGTAACCGGTAATGATTAGGACGGGCGGTTTAGATACCATAAAGCGTGCCTTTAAATGCTTTGCGTAAGGACGCAGTCTTGGTCGTCATCAATGTCTTCCCGCGTAATCCTTTAACCCGTAATATCTTATCTTCCGTCACCCGGCCGACACAGGCGCAGGGCAACCCTTGGAAGAGCACTTCCAGCGTCCGGACATGCTCTGGCGCAATCGTGATGACAAACCGGCTATTGGATTCGGAAAACAGCAACTCGTCATTGGTCAGCCCACTCTCAGAGGGTGCCTTGCCAACGTCTGCTTCAATGCCCCAATCACCACCCATGGCGCTCAAAGCAAATGCAACGGCCAGGCCGCCGCGGGTGGGCGTATGCGAGGAACGTAAGAGGCCCTGGTCCGTGGCCTTGTTCATTGCTCGATAGAGATTCAGCGCCTGCGGGATGTCCAGGCTTGGTACGGCGCCACCCACATGGCTGGGCGTATTCTGGCGTTGGGCCAGCCACCGGAAAAAGGCCGAGGCTCCCAGTTCCCGGCGTGTCAGGCCAATCACGTAGATCAGGTCGCCGGCGGCCTTCATATCCATCGTAACGGCCTTGCGCACATCGTCCATCCTGGCGATGGTAGAGAATAAGACCGTCGGCGGAATGGAAATCTTGCGGCCGCCGCGGGTGGAATCATTCTTTACGCTGTCCTTGCCGGAAATGCAGGGTACGCTGAAAGCAGTGGTGACATCATAAAGGGCTTTGTTGGCCCGCACCAGTTGCCCCAGCTTGTAGCGGCCGTCCGGCGTCTTCTCGGACTCCACCGGATCAGGCCAGCAGAAATTATCGAGCCCGGCGATCTGGCCCAGGCGGCCGCCGGCGCTGATCACCCGCCGGACGCCTTCGTCAATTACCGATGCCATCATGGCGTAGGTGTCGAGGTCGGAATAAAACGGATTGATGCCTTCAGCCAGGATAATGCCTTCGGGGCGGTCGTATTCCACGCGCATAATCGTGGCATCGCTCGGCATATCGCTATGAATTCCAACATAGGGCTTGACCACGCTTAAGCCTTTGACTTCGCCATCATACTGGCGGCTCTTGAATTCTTTGGAGCAGAGATTAAGATCGGTCAGCAGTTCGGTCAGCACCGAGTCGCATTTACCGGCGCGCAGGGGTAGGGGCGCGGGTACTTGCGGCGGCGTCCACCGGGCTTCCAGCGTCATGACCGGGCAACCTTCATATAGAAAATCCATATCCAGCCGCCCTACCACGCCTTCCTTGTAGCGGATCACCAGGACGCCGGAATCGGTGAACGTGCCCAGCACCGTGGCCTCCACGTCCCGCCGCCGGGCCAAGTCGAGAAAAGCCTGAACCTGCTCGGGCGCCACGGCCAAGGTCATGCGTTCCTGGGCCTCGGAAAGAAAAATCTCCCACGGATGTAATCCCTGGTATTTGAGCGGAGCCAGGCTCAAGTCCAAGTCGGCCCCGCCGCTCATCCGGCCCATTTCACCCGCCGAGCAACTCAAGCCTCCGGCGCCGTTATCGGTAATTGCCCGATACAATCCCTGGTCGCGTGCTTCCATCAAGAATTCGTACATCTTGCGCTGGGTAATCGGGTCGCCGATTTGGACGGCTTGCACGGGTGACTCGGCGCGCAATTCTTCCGAAGAAAAAGTGGCGCCGTGAATACCGTCTTTGCCGATGCGGCCGCCCAGCATCAGCATGGCATCACCGGGCTTTATTTCCTTGCGTTCCGAGGGACGCCCCTGGAGCTTCACCGGCAGATAACCAACCGTGCCGCAAAACACCAGCGGTTTGCCGATATAGCGGTCGTCAAAAATTTCCCAGCCCCGTGTCCAGGGAATGCCGCTCTGGTTGCCGCCCTCGATCACGCCCTGGTGCACACCGTCGCGGATGCGGCGCGGATGCATGAGCCCTGCCGGCAGGTTGCCGGCATAGAAGGGTGAGCCCAGGCAATATCCCCAGACATTACAGAGCAGGTTGGCGCCCATACCAGTGCCCATCGGGTCGCGGTTGACGCCGACAATGCCCGTCATCGCTCCGCCATAGGGGTCCAGGGCGGAGGGGCTATTATGCGTTTCGACCTTGTAAACCAGGTTCAGGCGTTCGTTGAACCGGATGATCCCGGCATTGTCCGTGAAGACCGAAACCAACCAGTCCAGCGACTTGGCGATTTTCTCCGTTGAAGCCTTGATGTAAGTTTTAAACAGCGACTTGATCAATTCCGTATGGCCCTGCTCGTCCACATAATTAATCTTTGCCGAGAAAACCTTGTGACTGCAATGTTCCGACCAAGTTTGCGCGACGCATTCCACTTCCACGTCCGTCGGTTGTTCCGGCAGACCCAAGGCCTGTCGCGCGGCGCGTACCGCCGGGCGTGTGAAATAATCCCGGATTGCACGCATCTCGTCCAGACTCAGCGACAGAATGTGCGCGCGACTTATCCGCCGGAGATCCTCGTCCGACCCGCCGAGATCATAGGTCTTGACCGTGGGCTCGGCCTGCTCGTGAATGGCCGGGACGCGCTCGTCGGCCTGTTCATCTTTCCACTCGTCCGGCGAAAATATTTGGATCGTTTGAATCAGCGGATTGGCCAGCAGGTCCTTGGCCAAATGCTCAATCTGTCCGCGGGTCAATGGAGGAGAGGCTGTAGACTGTAGGCTGTAGGCTGTGGGATCTTGTTCGGAGTCTGCTATCCGACATTCGACGTTCGATGTTGGATGTTGGATGTTCGATGTTTGCTTTTCTTCCTCTTCTCCGTCTTCCGTCTTCCGTCTTCCAGCCGTGCCGCGCACAAAGTATTGAATGGCCGTATAGACGGCTTCATCCTCGGCCAACGGGCGGGCCAGGACGTCCTGTAAAGCAATCCGCGCCGTGCGGCCGACGTTATCGGTCACGCCCGGTTTAAACCCCACCTCGATGAGCCAGTCGAAAGGCGGCGGGCGCAGTCGGCCTATGGCGGCGATTTCAATCACGGGATCGGTGAAAGCCTCCCGCACGGTCTCGAGTTCCGTGCGGCTGAGCCGGGCATCAAGTTGGTAGATCGTGCGGGTCTGGATGGATTTAACCGGCAGCTGCAAGGCGCTCGTCGAGCGCGTGGCCGTACCACGACCGCGCGCATCAGGCACACCGCGTTTCAAGCCGATTTCAATGCGATAGGTCATGGGGGCAATGGTCGATGGTAAATGGTTAATGACTCAAAACAATGTAGCCTATCCGGATTACATGAAAATGGAAGCAAAAACCATGCGCTGAAGGGAAAGCGGAAACCCGGGCGCGGGTTGCGGCGGACACGGCGGGCCAGCCTGAGGCGATGAGTTTGGGGATCACTTCCCGCTTGCAACGCCCGGCACCTCCCATTATCTTTATGGTTGTTTAAAGGTTGGCTGGTGATTTTTGCCCTCCGGCATGGGTGATTCTGGCGCCGATTAGATTAGAAAGGAACCGTTATGATTAACGTTTGTCTCGATAAGGCCGCGCGCGCGCTCGCGGTCATGGCCCTGCTGGCGTGCTGTGCCCCGAGCGTTTACGGACAGTCCCCGTCGAGCAACCGGACGGAATCGGTCAGTTTCCGGTTTGCGGCGGGGGCCTGGAAGACCAGCGAATGGATTCTGGTTAAAAGTCCGCGCTGGAAACATTTTGGCGGGTGGGAACAGAAGGCGGATCATATTCAAAATCAGGTTCCGTCCGGCGCAACCGAGGAGCAGATGCTGGGGAAACTGGCGCCCGAAACCTACACCAGCATGGTCTATGCCAGGATGGTCAGCACCCAATTCACGCTCCGCGCCACCATGGCGTTTATGCACCGCATGGCGCCCCTGATCGTGTTGGCGCCTGTGCTGGGACGTAGTGCGGACGGTTGCCCCGAATATCGCGAGCATTTTGAAATCGTTATCTTTGACAAAGGTGTCAACGTGTGGCGGCATGCCGTGGATGTTCGCGGCAAGCCGGTTTGGACCCGCGCGGCTTACGGTCTATTCCCCTTGAAGCCCGGCGTGACCTACCGGCTGGAGGTGGTGAAGATCGGCAAAAACCTGCAAGTCAGCGTGGACGGTCATACGCTGGGCTATCATGATGAAGCCCTGCCGGAGTCCTGCTATGTTGGTATTACCGGGTGCGAGGGCTTGAATAAGTTTTATGATTTTTCGATCGAGCCGTAGCCGGCGCCCTAATGATCAGCACCTCAACGCTGTGGCGGACACGGAGGTCTGCCCTCCAAAAGCTTGCCCAGTTGCTGGAACGACTCGACGCGCTGGCCTGATTCCGGCTTGCGTCCCACGCTTTTTTGGGGCATTCTGACCCCATTCGATACCGAAAGGAAAAATTATGCTCGATGATGTAAAAGAGAAGATTGCGCCCATGGTAGCCCGCCTCGCTGAAATGCGGGGTTATCTTTGACGTCGCAACCCGTGAAACTGCGCTGGCCGAACTCGAAACGAAAATGGCCGCGCCCGATTTCTGGAACGACCAGAATGCCGCCAAGGTAGTGATTGACCAATCCAATGCCCAGCGCGCCGTGCTGAATCCGTTCAAGGTCGTCTCCGGCCGGCTGGATGATGTCCGTATCTTGGTGGAACTGGCCGAGGCGGAAACCGATGCCGCGCATCGCGCGGAAACGCTCGGCGAAATCACCCGAGAAATGGATCTGTTCGAGGCGGCTTTCCGCAAGCTGGAAATCGAAGCCCTGTTCAACGGCAAGCTGGACCGGCATAATGCCTACATTAACTTGCACGCGGGCGCGGGTGGTACGGAGGCCTGTGACTGGGCCGGTATGCTCATGCGCATGTACCGTCGCTATTGCGAACAGCATGGGTTCCAGGTGACTATGCTGGATATGCTCGCCGGCGAGGAGGCCGGCGTTAAAAACGTGACGCTGTTGGTCGAGGGCGAGTATGCCTACGGGTATCTCTCGGCTGAACGCGGTGTACACCGGCTGGTGCGCATTAGTCCATTCGATTCCAATAAACGGCGGCACACTTCCTTTGCCTCGCTGGATGTTGTGGCGGAACTGGATGACGATGCGGAAGTCGAAATTACGGAGGCCGATTTGCGGGTGGATACATATCGCGCCGGCGGCGCCGGTGGTCAGCATGTCAACAAGACCGATTCGGCCATTCGCCTGACGCATCTTGCGACGGGGATCGTTGTGTCCTGCCAGTCGGAGCGTTCGCAACATGCCAACCGGACGAAGGCCATGAAACTCCTGCGCTCACGGGTGTATGAACTCATGCAGGACCAGAAGCGGCAGGAGATGGAAAAGTTTTATGGCGAGAAAGGCGAGATAGCCTGGGGCCACCAGATTCGTTCCTATGTGCTTCAGCCTTATACCATGGCCAAGGACCACCGCACGGACGTTGAAGTCGGCAATGTCATGGGCGTACTCGAAGGCGACCTGGACAGATTTATTGAAGCCTATTTGAAATATAAGCGGACGTCGGCGGCCGGCTGATGACGGACACCAGACGTCGGACGACGGAAAACAGTTTGGGAGTAGTGGAGTAACGGAGTGTGGGCGTCAAAAACTCCCATACACCCATACTCCATCACTTCCATACACAGTTAGTCATCAACCATTTCCGCCGAAGGCGGATCCGCCTATGGCGGAAACCATTGACCATTTTCCATTTTGAATATGAGCATACGAAGCATGACTGGACACGGAAGGGCCGAGTTGGCCTCCGGCGGTGTCAAGGTCGCCGTCGAATTGCGCGCGGTCAACCACCGCCAGTTTGAAGCGCGCCTGGATCTGCCGTCGGCGCTGACGGCGATCGAGAACGATGTGCGCGCACGCCTGCACGAGCGGATTGCACGCGGGTATGTGACCTGTCGGGTTCAACTGGATGTGTCTGCCGCAATACGACGGGAAACCGTGCGTGTGGATTACGATTTGGCCGCGGCGTTTGTGGGGCGCTTGCGCCAAACGGGTCGGAAGCTGGGGTTGAAAGATGATTTAACCGTCAGCGCCCTCCTCAGCATGCCCGGTCTTGTGACCAGCACCGACGTGCCGGTGAAACTGGATAAATTAGGTACGCAGACCATCAAGTGTCTGGACCAGGCGCTGAAATCATTCCTGGCGATGCGCGCCGTTGAGGGGCGGGAACTTGGGCGGGATATCCAGACGCGCCTGCGGGTCCTTGGCGGTATCGTGGATAGGATTGCCGACCGCGCACCGGAGGTCGCCGAAACCTACCGCCAGGCTCTGCTGGCGCGTCTGCAGAAGGCGGGCGTACCGTTAGGCCAGGGCGATGACCGGCTGATCCGGGAGGTTGCGCTCTTCGCGGACCGTTCGGACATTACCGAGGAAGTGACCCGCCTGCGCAGTCATCTCAAGCAGGCCCGCGCGCAGTTGGCATTGGCCACACCGGTGGCATCGGCCACACCGGTGGCATTGGCCACACCGGTGGCATTGGCCACACCGGTGGGACGGACCCTGGACTTTTTATTGCAGGAAATGTTTCGGGAAATCAATACGATCGGCTCCAAGGCCAACGATGCGGACACAAGCCGCATGGTGGTCAATGCCAAGGCCGAGTTGGAACGTATCCGCGAACAGGTTCAAAACGTGGAATGAATGTACCCATCCAGCGTCCGTTATTGCTGGTTGTTTCCGCCCCCTCGGGCGCGGGGAAGACGACGCTATGCGCGCGTCTGCTGGAGGAGTTTCCTGACATGGTCCGTTCCATTTCCTGCACCACGCGCGCGCCGCGGGCGGACGAAGTGAACGGCCGGGATTATGTTTTTTTAGATGCCGTGGAATTTCAGCAGCGGATTGCCGCAGGCGCTTTCCTGGAGTATGCCCAGGTGCATGGTGCAAGCTACGGCACGCCCCGTGAACCGGTTGAGCAAGCCCTGCGGGCGGGACGCGACGTGCTCTTGATTATTGATGTGCAGGGCGCCGAGCGCATTCGGCAGTTACTGGCGCCCTCCGCCGCCGGCAACTTGCGGCGCGCGTTTGTTGATGTTTTCATTATGCCACCGGATAGCGCAACGCTTCGCCACCGGCTG
>VSJD01000135.1 GCA_008636095.1 Kiritimatiellota bacterium
GTGGCGCGGGGCCAGGATGACGCGGCCGAGATCGAGCGGCGTCTGAAAAATGCCGGGGACGAAATGGCGGGTGCTTCGCGCTTTCAGTACCGGATTGTTAACGATTGCCTGGAGGACGCAGTGGCGCGCCTGCGGGATGTTGTGCTGAAAGAGAAGCAAACATCCAACGCTCAACGTCGAACGCCCAACGTCCAATGAAAGACGGATAGGACAGATCGGACAGATGGTAAAGCGAGGTGCATGATGGCTGATAACAAACATATTGTTCTGGGAGTGACCGGGTCAATTGCCGCCTACAAGGCCGCCGAGCTGGCACGCCTGATGATTAAAAAAAACTGGGAGGTGTCGGTCGTCATGACCCAGGCGGCCACCCGGTTTGTCGGGGAACTGACCTTCCGCGCCCTGACCCGCCGTCCCGTGGTGCTTGACATGTTCCAGGAAACCGAAACCTGGCGGCCGACGCATATCTCGCTGGCCGACTGGGCCAATGTGCTTGTGATTGCGCCCTGCACGGCCAACGTTATGGCCAAATTGGCGCACGGCCTGGCTGACGATGCCCTGAGTGCGACGGCGTTGGCCTGTCAGGCTCCGCTGGTGGTGGCGCCGGCCATGAATGAAAAAATGTGGGATAATCCGGCCACCCAGGAAAATGTGCGCGTCCTGAAGTCGCGCGGCGCCGTGGTCGTGGATGTGGAACAGGGTGAGTTGGCCTGTGGCTGTGAAGGCCGGGGCCGGCTGGCCGCGTTGGACACGATTATGGCGGCTGTGGAAGAGTGCCTGAAATCACGGCGGCGATAAAAATGGGGCATGACATCTCTAAGGCGCTGTTAGCGAATAAACTATACAACAGAGCCTCTTGCAAAACTCCTACGGACGCGACGGAGCGCGTCCCTCCATTGCCAAAACAGACCGATTTGGCTTTATTTTTGGAGGGCCATCCGGCGCATGCCGGATCGTAGCCGTCTTTTCCGTGAGTTTTGCAAGCGGCTCTACATGCATCTTGTAAATGTTGTTTATTAACGCTACCTAAGTCCATGCACAGGAATTTTAATCCGGGTAGCCGCGCCGGTAACGGCGTGGACTCGTCTGGCAAGGCCGCCGAGCGAGATTCTTCCGGCCTGCCCACCATAGCCCCCGGGGCGACGGCAGGCGGCCACGGCGTCACCGCCGCGGCTACAAGAGTCCGCCTGTTAGGGCGATAAGTCCACCATGAAACAGAACGAAAATAATTTTAAAACAACATTTTGGCCGTTGCGTGATGTTTTACCTTTTGTCAGGTATGCCGGCGCCGCCGAATTTCATCCCGGCGGTAAATATCAAAACTCTCATATTGCGTTGGAAATATGTTATGTCGCTTCCGGCGCCGGGAGTTTCAAACAGGGCAAAAACGCTCGATTTGATCTTGGGAAAGGAGATGTCTTTCTAATCAAGCCAAAGCGACGATTTGTTTTTCAGGCCGATTCCAAAGAAGGGCTGTCATCATATTTCTTGGGCATTGATTTCGGAAAGCTCAGGAAAAAGGGCTCTTCTTTGTCGGCCGAAGAAGCCCAGCTGTTAACCTTTGAACGGATTTACCTTCAACATAACCAGCAGTCATTCAAGGACGGAATGAACGTTGGTTTGCTTTCAAAGAAACTTGTCGAGGAAATCAGCGAAAAGAGAACGGATTATCTTGTCCTGGCAAAAGGATATTGTCTGGAAATTTTATCACTTCTGGCGAGATCCATTCAGCGCGAAAAAATTGAGCAGGACAACAAACCATCCGGTAAAAATTACAAGGCGGTTGAAAAGACGCTGAAATTTATCGAGGAAAACCATCAGCGGAAATTGTCTTTGGGCGATTTTGCGAAAAATGTTTTTTTAAGTCCGTACCATTTCAGCCGTATTTTCAAGACCTACACGTCTCATTCCCCCATTAAATACTTAAATATGCACAGAATAGAAAAGGCCAAGGAGTTGTTGGCCGATGAAAGCCTGACTTTCGCCGATATCGCCGCCAGGGTCGGCTTCAACGATCCTTTCTATTTCAGCGCCATATTCAAGCGCATGGAAGGCTTTTCTCCGCTTCAATACAAGAAGCTTCTTCGATAAAGACCCGCGCCAAAACAACCTTAAAGTCAATCCGGTCTGGTTATCATGCTTGCAATATAGAATTTCATTTCTATATTGCGCGCAAATTAAAGGAATAATCAGCCATTAGTCCATGCCGCTATCTTGAGTCTGTCTGACTGAGTCTACAAAGAAAGGCCGACATACTGACTTTTGCAACTTGCTCGACAGAATCAGTTTTAACCTCCTAATCCCCCGGAACACAGACCGCAAGAATACACATGCGTTGAGCAAGATATCTCATGGCGTTTTTATGCTCAATCAAATACATTTAAGTGCATGAAGACATCCGTACTGCTTGTGTCCGTGACGTTAAAACTGACCAATCCTCTGTCATTCGACCGAGCGGCTGAACCGGTTGTTATCTCCCTGGATAATTTACCTGAGCTTCGCGCGGCGCTCACGCCCGCTCGTTCGGCGGTTGTCGCGCATGACGGTGATAAAATCCTTCCGGCCCAGGCGGACGATTTGGATGGCGATGGTATTTTTGACGAACTGGTGTTTTTCGCCGATCTTTCCGCGCGCGAAACCCGGACCATAACCCTGATTGCCAACCCCAAACTTCCGCCGTCCACGGCGGAAAAGAAAACGGCGACAAACCCGAATGGCCCCGGCGGTTTTGGCTGGGAATCGAACCTTATCGCCTATCGAACATATTGCGGCAGAATTGACATTTTCGGAAAAAAGAAAGCCGCTCTTATATTGCATACCCCATTGGACCATTATCATCGGGAGGCGGATTGGGGAATGGACATTTTCTACATCGGCCCCTCCGTTGGTCTCGGCGGATTGCTGTTATGGGAGGGCAAGCGGGCCATTCCGGTTGTGAATGAAGCGGGTCAACCCGAGAAAGTGAAAATTACCAATCGCGTGATCGTGGATGGACCGTTGCGATCCGTCGTTGAGCTGAAGCTAAAGCTTCAAACCCCACAAGGCCAATTTGACCTGACACGGCGGCTGGCGATTTACGCGGACAACCCATACATGGAGGAACAGCTGACGATCACCGGCGGCAAGGGAAATGAAATCATCTACAGTCCCGGCCTTATTAAAATAGATAAAGGACAATTCGGGCAAGGGCAGGACGGGCTGACTTACATCTGGAATTGGGGCAACCAGAACCATCCCGATACAGCCGGCGCCGAAGAGATCAGCCTGGCATTGCTTGCGCCGAGCGCGAATGTCATCGGGACCGACGCGACGGAGTTCGATCATATTTTACGTTGCAGAACGCAAAGCGGCGTCCCACAGCGGCAATACCTGGTTGCGGGCTGGTCAAAGGGCCTGCCGCAATACAAAACCGCCGGGAGCTGGAGCGCCTACATTGCCGCCCTCGCGCAACGCCTCGCCGCGCCGGTGCAATGGACGCGAGAGGAGAAATAAAAAAATTTATGAAAAGGAAAATCAAATGAGTTACGCCACCGCCAAAGCCGCATTAAACCTGGGAATGACCGATAGAATCCCCTATTGGGGATGTCTCCCCTTCCAGACGGATTTTCTTGGAAAATGTTCTGGAATGGATCCCTGCGCCGATCCGGTGCAAACGTCGTTGAAAGTCATAGAAAAATGCGGAATGTCGGCGGTTGGCGGCATCTTTACCGATATCCCCAGGGAAGCGGAGCTACGGGAATCGGAGGCCGAATATGACAAGGAAAACAAAATAGGATATACAAGAAACTTGGGATGGGGAAAATCCACATGGCGTGAACATACCACCTTTAAGACAATAGAACAGGTGCTGGAATTCGACCCGACCGGATATGATACGAAAAACATTGATGATATAATCGCCGAATGCAAAAAGAGCATGGAGGACGCCGGGAACATGCAGAAAATTGTCGGGGAACGGGCGTGGTTAATCCCGCCGGCGGGATTCTATAATACGCTTTTTATGTGGCCCATAGAATGTTTCGGCTGGGAGATGTTTTTAATGACCGCCGCGCAGGAACCCGAAAAATTCGGAAGACTTCTTGAGAAGTTCGCCCAAATTTCCCTGAAATATATTTCAGCCTGGGCCTCCTGCGCCAATATTGAATTATTCCAGAGTCACGACGACCTGGCTTCCACGAAGGGACCCATGTTAAACCCTGAATGGTACAAGAAATATATTTTCCCCTTATACCCGCAAATATGGAAGCCCCTCAAGGACAAGGGAATAAAAATACTTTTCAGGGGCGACGGCAACATGGACGAATTCACCGATGACCTCGTGAAATGCGGTGTTGACGGGTTCCATTTCCGGCGGGAGACGAACCTGAAACGTTTGGCGGAAAAATATGGGAAAGACAAGATTATCGTGGGAAACATAAGCACACAGGTGCTCACCTTCAAGGGCAGGAAAGAGATAGAAGACGAAGTCAAAAGATGCGTCTTGGAAGCCGGCAACTGTCCCGGATATTTTCTTAACGTGGCCGGCGAGATACCCTATAATGTGCCGACGGAAAACATCGAATTTCTTTTTGAAGCGATAAAAAAATATGGAAGAAGATGATCATAGATAAGGTTCACAAAAAGGGACAACAATTCTGTCATCCTGAGCATAGCGAAGGATCTCGGGCATATTTATCGATACGGCTGAGATTTCTCGCTACGCTCGGAATGACAATGTTGACCATGCAATATTGAAATTTCAATTCAAGGAGGCGCAAACATGCAATATTTCAATTATGACAAATTATTTGATTTTGGAGTGCGATTGTTAACCGGCAAGGGGGTTCCCAAGTCGAAAGCCGAATATATCTCCGGGATTGTGGTTGATACCGAAGCTATCGGCATAACAACCCATGGCGTGGCCGCTTTTCAGTTTTTCGACAATGAAGTGGGGGTGAATATTGACCCGAAAGCGGCCCCGAAAATAATCAAGGAAAAGGACGCCACCGCTCTTATTGACGGAAACAGCGCCTTCGGCCAGTTGTCAATGAAGCTGGCGAAGGAGTTGGCCGTTAAAAAGGCGAAGAAAAGCGGTATCGCCATGATCGGCGTCAGGAACGGGTTCTGGCTCGGCGCATTGGCGACTCATTTGATTTCCCTGGTCGAACAGGGTTTCTTCGCCCAGCTTTGGGCCCAGAATTCCACCTGCAAGGATTGCGCGCCGTACGGGGGAATTGACCCAAGATTCTCAACCAATCCGGTCGCATTGGCGTTTCCGACAAATAAAGACCCGATGATCGCGGATATTTCCACCGCCGCCATGTCAATGAGCAAGGTCAACCAATTGATAAGGGATGGCCGGAAAGCGGATGACAAATTATTTCTGGACAAGGACGGCAATCCCACCGATGATCCCAACGCATTCCCAAAGGGTGGAACCATCCTGTTTTTCGGCGGGGACAAGCAGGGCTACAAAGGCTACGCCTTTTCATTATGGTGCGAGGCCCTCACTGCCATGGCGGGCGGCGACTGCAACAATCCCGGCGCAAAACCACGGCAATCGTTTAATTTGCTGGTAATTGATCCGGAGGCGTTTGCCGGGATGGATTATTACCAAAAAGAGATGAAACGTTTTATTGAACATGTGAAATCAAGCCGTGTAAGAAAGGGGTTTTCCGGGATAAGAATCCCGGGGGATAAAACGATAAGAAAATTAAACGAGGCGAAAAGCAAGGGTATTCCCCTCGGAGAATTCATGATCGAGAAACTAACCGCCGTGGCCGTAAAAAACAACTTGTCTTTTCCCTAACCTGACTTATTCATGGAAACTTCGTTTTCATTCATAGTCACTTGCAAATCATGCAATTATGTCAATTGCATGATTTGCAAGTTTCGGCGCGGCGCGTTGCGCCTTGCTCAAGGTTAGCCCTGTAAAGAAATTAAATGAACAATAACTGCGGGGGTGTTATAACTTTAAAGGCTGAAAAAATTTCAGGCGGTATTTTCATGCTCACCGGCTGGCCTGGCGGCAATGTCGGCGTTGCCGTTGGAGATGACGGCATCGTTCTTGTTGATGATCAAGACGCGGCATTGGCCGGGGAGATTCAGTCCGCGCTCCGGATAATCTCCGAAAAGCCTGTTCGTTTTGTCATTAACACCCATCATCACAGCGACCATACGGGTGGTAACGCTGTCTTCCGTGATCATGCGCTCATTATTGCTCAAACCAGCGTGCGCAAACGTCTTGCTTCCGGTGGTATTTGCGGCAACGGCACGTCAACGGAAGCAGTGTGGCCGCCGGCAAATATCAAGGCTTTACCCGACTGCACTTTTGACCATGCCATTACCCTGCATCTCAACGGCGAAGATATCCGCGTTCTGCACTTTGCCAATATGCATACTGATGGCGATGCGGTGGTTTTCTTTTCAAAGTCCAAGGTCGTCCACATGGGCGATGTCTTCGTAACCGGGATAAACGGCTGTCATGGATTCCCATTTGTTGATATTGAGGGGGGCGGCAGTGTGCGCGGCATGATAGCCGGGATTGAGCAACTTTTGCCGCAGATTCCGAACGACGCCATAATAATCCCTGGCCATGGGCAGATTTCAACTGTACAGGACGTAAAGAACTATCTCCGGATGCTCAAAAAAACATTTGCTACGGTCGAAAAAGCAAAGACTAATGGCACGACTCTTAAACAATTGCAACAGGAAAAGATTCTTGATCCATGGAGGGAGTGGAACGGATATTACGACGCCGACAAATACCTGGAGACCATCTATAACGACCTGAACAGCGCAAAACCGAAAGATTTTATTCGTCTCGAATAGAACATCAAAGGAAACCTAACCTGACTTATTCATGAAAACTTCGTTTTCATTCATAGTCACTTACAAATCATGCAATTATGTCAATTGCATAATTTGCAAGTTTCGACGCGGCGCGTTGCGCCTTGCTCAAGGTTAGCCCTGAGCGAAGGCCTGTCTTCAGGCCGTAGTCGAAGCCCACAGGGTGATCTATTCATGGCTTTGCATGAATAGATCAGGCTAAAGTGAGGAAATCAGATATGCCTGCGGTTAACCTATAACGAGGCTTGTCCGCTGCCAGCGATATTCCTCGATTAAGCTCCCGCCGTCGTCCGGCATTAGCCGGACTATGGCGGGCAGGCGGAATGACCGTTCTTGCGTGTCATGTCGAGCGGAAGTCGAGACATCTCTGCTTGGGTGGCACAACTTTGGCTGTCCCCCGTAACTTAGGGATTACAATTCACAGTGGAAAATGGTTGCCGATGCGTGCCTGCTGTGGCACAGTATTCCTGCGGCTGTGAAGGCCGGGGGCGGCTGGCCTCCCTGGATACGATCCTGAAGGCCGTGGAGAAGTGTGTGAAATCATAAAACCATTGCATTAGCATCCCACAGGATGCTCAGGCTGTAGGCTGAGGGCTGTAGACTGTAGGTAAAATCGCGGAAAAAGCGCAAACTTTAGTTCCGGTTTTTTGCCAATGTATTTTATTGATTCCGACCTACAGCCTACGGCCTAAACGGCTACAGTCTCGGCGTCCCTATGGGACGCCAGTGAAACCATTGGACCATTCTACATCAACCCCGCGAAACGCGGGGCAAGCCATCAACTTTATCCCGCGTCGCGCGGGACATTTGCCATAAATCATTTCCTCGTCATGCGTATTCTGATTACAGCCGGACCGACCCGTGAGGCGATTGACCCGGTGCGTTTTCTCAGCAACCGGTCCAGCGGCAAGATGGGGTATGCCCTGGCGCGCGTAGCCGTGCGGCGCGGGCATGTCGTCACGTTGATTTCCGGTCCGGTTGCGCTTCGGCCGCCGCCAAAGGTTTCCTTTGTGGCGGTTACGACGGCGGACGAGATGCTGGCGGCAGTTAAACGCTATCTATCCCAATGCGATGCGCTCATCATGGCCGCCGCCGTGGCCGACTGGCGGCCACGGCGGGTCAGTGCGCAAAAAATTAAAAAAGCAACCGGATACCGGTTGTTGTGCCTGGAACCGACGCCGGATATTCTCAAACAATTGCGGAGCAAAAAGGGTCGGCGCGTATTTATCGGATTCGCGGCTGAAACGGAACGACTGCTGACGGGAGCTCGACGCAAATTGGCGGAAAAGGGGCTGGATCTGGTCGTGGCCAATGACGTGAGCCGTCGCGATGCCGGTTTTGAAGTGGACACCAATCGGGTAACGTTGCTGGAGGCCGGCGGCGGGGTGCGAGTCTTGCCCCTCATGACCAAGATGAAGGTGGCGGCGCGAATCCTGGACTGGCTGGAGGCGCCTGCCCGCAGAGGCTGCGCCTCAGGCGCTGCAGGCGGGCGGGTCGGCGCGTAGCATTTAATGCATTTTTCTATCGATTGATAATCTTGCGGATGACAGCCGTCAGGGACGCCGCGCTCGGCAGGCAGGCGTCTTCCAATGGTGGACTGAAAGGCATGGGAACGTGTGCGCTACCCACGACCAGTGGCTCGGCGTCAAGCAGGTCAAACCCCTGCGCTACAACCCGCCGCACGATCTCGGCGCCGAATCCGCAGGATGCCGGGGCGTCATGCACGACCACCAGGTGTCCGGTTTTTGAAACGCTGTTCAGAATCGTTTCCAAATCCAGCGGCGCCAGACTGCGCGGATCAATTACTTCTACCGATACCGTACCTTCCAGTGCCTGGGCTGCGGATAGCGCTAACTTCCGGGCATAGCCGATTGCCACAACGGTGATGTCGCGGCCTTCGCGGGCCACTTCGGCGACACCCAGTGGGGTCGTCCATTCCCCGTCCGGAACAGATTCCGTTTCGTAATATAACTGCCGGTTTTCGATGTAGAGCACAGGGCAATCGTCGCGGATGGCTGATTTGAGCAGGCCCTTTGCGTCGTAGCTGGTCGCCGGCATGACGACCTTGAATCCGGGCGTGTGCAGGAACCAGGCCTCCAGACTTTGGGAATGCTGGGCCGCCTCGCGGGTACGGGCGCCGGTCTGAGCGCGGACTGTCACCGGAACCTGTAATTGTCCGCCGGACATGCCGGCGATCTTGGCCATTTGATTGACGAGCGGATCCATGGCTACGCCGACAAAATCGAAGTACATGAATTCGACAACCGGACGCAGTCCCGCCATGGCGGCGCCTGCCGCCAGGCCGGTAAACGCCGACTCCGCAATGGGCGTGCCCCGCACTCTTCGCGCGCCAAAACGCTCGACAAGGCCCTGGGTGGCCTTGAACACGCCGCCGTTTTGATCCACGTCTTCGCCGATGACGAATACCGATGCGTCCCTTGCCATTTCCTCGTGGAGCGCTTCGTTAATAGCCTGAATGTATTGCAGCATCCTCATATGTTTGCATGCTCCCGCAGAAAAGCGGCGGGATCCGGATACGGACTGCCGCGCGCAAAAGTCACGGCGGTCTCCAGTTGCGCTTCCACGTCATGCCACGCCGCGCTGATTACCGCGTCCGAAAGTCCGCCCCCTCGTCGCAGATGCTCCAGGGGATCGCGATCCGGCCGGCCCCAGCGCTCCAGTTCTTCCTTCGGACGCTTATCGGCGATGATGCCACAGTGCGGCTCCACGCGATAGGTTTTGCATTCCAGCAATGTCGGACCATCCCCGGCGCGGGCGCGCTCCACAGCGGCCGTTGCCGCGCGATACACCGCCAGGCAATCGTTGCCGTCCACGACGATCCCGGGAATACCGTAACCGGCGGCACGCGGTGCAATGTCCGCCGTGGGCACGGCGGCGACGAACGGTGTCGTGGCCGCATACTGGTTGTTTTCGCAGACCGCGAGATAGGGAAGCTTCCAGAGCGCGGCCAGGTTCAGTGCCTCATGAAACGTGCCCTGCTGGGCAGCGCCGTCGCCAAAAAACGCCACGGCGATGCCGTCGCGACCTCGATATTGGGCCGCGAACGCCGCGCCGAGCGCCAGCGTCAGACCGCCGCCGACAATGCCGTTGCCGCCCATAAAGCCGACCCGCGATTCAAACATGTGCATCGACCCGCCGCAACCGCGCGAACAGCCCGTCTGCCGGCCCATGAGTTCGGCCACCATTTCCGGGAGATGGCCGCCTTTGGCGATCAGATGTCCGTGGCCGCGATGCGTGCTGAACACGGCATCGTCCAGCCTTAAAGCCGAGCAAACGCCGACCGCCACGGCTTCCTGTCCGATTGAAAGATGAATGGCGCCGGCAATCTCGCCGGCCTGGTAGAGCTGTTTGACCTTTTCTTCAAACAGCCGGATGGTCAGCATGGACCGATACATTTGGATCACAAGGTCTGGTTCCATAGTCTTTATGCTATCAATTTACCCAAGGTTTCGGGCACTCCAAAAATATTTTCGCATAGCCGGCCTGAGCGCTTGTCATTCCCATGAAAATGGGAATCCAGAAAAAGTCAGTCTGGATTCCCGATCAAGTCGGGAATGACAGAGTGACTAAAAATTTCAAATATGTTTGGATAGTCTTCCGGCCATCAATTCTTGTGGTTTCCCAGTTGGCTTTTTGCCCGTTCCAGAACTTGGCGGGCAAGGACTACCTGCGCCTCGTGTCCTGTCGGTTTGCGATACTGCGCCAGCAGGGCCTTGACCTTGGTGCGCGCTCTTTGCATGCTTTCGACTTCGGCCGCCGCGCCCAAGCCCGATCGGCTAAATAGCTCGGGCATCCAGGACTCCTGCCGACAATACTCCGCCGTGTGCGGATGACTCAGAAAATCACCCTGCAAACCAAAGCCGATTTCCATAATGGCGTCCAGCCCCAATTGTGCTTTTGTTAATGGCCGGTGTTCCAGCAACCGCAACCCCTCCGTGAATTCATAATCCAAAAGGAGCTGGGCCGGACTAATCGTGAGGCCGGCATCAATATGGCCAACGCCAATATCCGGATGATAACCGGTGAAGGCGGCCACAATCATGGCAAAATAGGCCTTTTCCAACGTGGAGACCATACCCGGTGTCTTGGTGGGTGGCCATTCCCCCGGTCCCGGTGTCAGCCGGACATCCGTCCACCGTTGGAAAAAGTCCCAGATCGCCAGGCGGCGCATCGTCGCGTCGAAGGCCGTGAAACTCACTCCACCCGTGTGCATATCCATGGTGCCGGAGATCGCCATCCCGAGCAACGGGATTTTACGGGACTGCATCAGGCGCGCGGCCAAAAAGAGCGCCAAGAACTCGGCGGCGACGATGACGACCGTGCCGCCCACCGTGACCGGCATATTCACACCGGCAACCGGCATGGCCGCCAGCTTTGCCGGATAGCGGCCGGTTTTAAGCATATACACATACCGTTCCGCCGCTACCTTGTCCAGTTTAAGCGGCGAATTGGGACAGATATTGGCCATCCAATGCCAGTATGGATCCTTAATGCCGAAAATGTCCTCGATCTCTTGAAGATATTCAATTTGCCGGATATCATGCACATAGACACCGCGCGGATTGTGCGAATATTCCAGCAGGGTTAATGCGGCTTCCAATGGCTCAATGGGCGCCGGCGTATCGCCGGCGAGGTTCAACACATGTCCCACACCCTGCTTCGGGTGGAGCATGTCGCCCAGTTTGATCAGGGTGATGAAATCAGCATGATTGCCCATGCGCCGCGCCTGCGTCTCGTCATCATAAAAGAAAGTGCTCAAATTATGGAACATATAGACTGAAGGCGGCGCTTTAAATTCCGGCAAGTCGCCATAGGGCTGATAGCCGGAATAAATATTTAACCGGTTTTCCGCTTTCAATTGGTCATACCATCCCGATTTATCCTCCAGTCGGAGTGACTCCACAAAGGCCTGCATCATTTTGCGCGGGAAAAGCGCGGTGCGGGTGGTCATATCCACCTTGGCGCCCGCTTCGCCGTAAGCTCGCAATATCTCGTCATTATCGCAGTGAAACCCAAGCTTCGCCAACACATCAAGCACACCGTCGCCAATCACCTCAACTTCGCTGTCGTTAAATATGCGCCACATAATTACCTCCGGTTAGTTTTTAGCTCGATTCATTAACCATCAACCATTAACCATTATCCGCGCGTCCTTACGTGCGGATTTGGGGCCCGGGCGCCGGTCAGCAGGTCAAGCGCCTTCCCCGGCGGGCGGATTCCGCCGCGCGCCAACCCACGCTGAGCGTCTGCATATCGTTCTGCAACCGGGCACGATGATCCAATCGGCCCCGGATGGCGGCAATAAAATCACGGCACGAGCCGGCCACGCCCCAATCGTCAATATACACTTCGTTGGCCTTGGTCTCGCCGCCATTCCAGATGACCTGAGACTTGGCGGGGCCATGCGACACGACGGTCAATGATCCTGCGGCGCCGTTAAGCCACAATCCCCGCGGCGAACCCCGGCCGGCCGCGCTGAGATACCACTGAATACAACTGGCGGCGCCGCCGGCATGCTCCAAATGGAGCGTGCCGCCGATCAGTGATTTATAGCCCGGCCGGAGATGGTCAGGCCGGCTGTCATCGTGCGCCCTCACCGCCGTCACTGCGCCCAGCAGATGGCGGTAATATTCAATGTGATGATAATGCAGAGCCGCAAAAACCGGTCCTGTAAACCGTGGATTCATATACCAACACCCGGCGACCGCCTTGTCATGGAAAGCCACCCGCGAGGCGGCGCTGCACAGCGCGCCCAGTTGCCGACGATGGCGCATGAGATAGCGAAACATGGCCTCATGGATGATCGTA
Organism: Kiritimatiellota bacterium; assembly: GCA_008636095.1. Classification (GTDB taxonomy): domain Bacteria; phylum Verrucomicrobiota; class Kiritimatiellia; order JAAZAB01; family JAAZAB01; genus VSJD01. The sequence goes on from VSJD01000135.1 coordinate 12,658, forward strand.
TTGCCCACCATGAGCACCCGGCCGTTGCGCACTGCCGCCGCCTGCAAGACACGCGCCTCAGCCGGGGATAGACACAGCGGGTACTCAACCAGCACATGTCTGCCTGCCCGCAGGGCTTGCAACGCAAACGCCGCATGCAGATGATTGGGCAGGCAAATGACCGCCGCTTCAGCGGCTGCGAGCAGGTCGTCGTAATCCGCGCAGGCTTGGGCGCGCGAGCGCGCACAGCACGCGCGCACCTTTTCAATATGGCGCGCATACACCGCGCTGACCTTCACGCCGGCCATGCGGTTAAAAAGGCTGATCCTTTGCGTCGCCATCCCGCCCGAACCGGCGATGCCGATTGTAACGCGTCGTAAAGTCATTGAATTCATAGTCAAATTTTCCTGGTTAAAAAAAGATTTTGCGCGTTGGTGCAAAATATTGCCTGTTTCAATTCGTTCGCGTCTCCCACGGATAGTCCCAGTCCAGCGACAGCATCCTTTAAGGCCTTGATGCAGTGATAGGTGTTGTAAGTCAACTGCTTCCGTTCTGCCGCATATCGGGCATTCATCGTGGCATCCGACCACGGATAGTCGTCCCGGGTTAAAAAAATAGCGCCTTGGTCCTTGGACCAGCGTTCCACGCCGGTGATCAATCCGAACGGCATATCCGAACCGAAGATCAATCGCTTCCACAGGCTGCGGCGCGCCAGAACCCGTTCATAAACTTCTCGGGAACTGGCGGATGACATCTCCAGGTAGAGTGAAGGACATGCCTCCAATAACCCCTCGTCGAGAAACTGAAAAAAATGGTCTGGTTCGATATAGCGGCCCATATGGGCAAGCAAAATGGGGATCCGCGGGTAGCATTCGGCCGTCGCGCACAGGAATTGCCGGGTTTCGGGAGCGCCGACGCCGATCCCGGAGGTATGTAACATCATGGCCAACCCTTCACTGTTCATAAACTGCAGTAGTTTGTCAGGAATAAATTCCTCCATCCGGGCATCGAAATTGCTCTTCCCGAGACGGTCCGCGTATGGTTTGACCCCGCGAAAACACACCCCGTTTTTTACGGCTTTTCGGTACGTGGCAATACTTTGATTCACAGCGGTGGGGTGGGATGCCAGGAACCCGGTTATCCGGCTATTCCCTTTCATGAGCTCGATCAGGTAGTCATTGGAAAGATCCAGATCAACCTCGCGTTGGGGGAATGGGAAGGCAATCAGCCCGACAATGTGTTTGCCGGCATAAACGTGCTGGTAGCAGTCGTTCAGTTCCTCCCACCGCATATGCATAAAGGTGCTCAAGGCTTGTTTCCGTCGGTCTGCTGTGATCGGGCTGACGATCCCGGGTGGACCCAGGTGCACATGGGCATCGAATATCCGCTCCGGAACCCATGTTTTGAGTTCGTTGGTCCACAGCGCGATATGATCCTCATATGTGGGGAACATGTTCAGTTCCTTTGGCGATGAACGCTTTTATACGTGAAAGCGGGCCGACGCTTGCCGGATGGCTTTTTCAATCAATGCCAGCATGAAATCGGCTTCGGTTTTGGAAATAATCAAGGAAGGGGCGAGGACCAGGATGTCCCCATTATTCCGGAGGATCATACCATGCCGATAGCACCAATCCCGGATCCAACTGCCGACACCAAGCTTTGGATTGAACGGTATTTGCGCCTGGCGGTCGGCCATCAGCTTCACGGCCAGTAATAGCCCGATGCCGCTGATTTCCCCCACCATGGCATGGCGTTGCTTCAGGGCTTCCAGTTTATTCCGGATATACGCACCCCTGACCCGGGCGTTAGCAACCAATTGCTCCTTTTCGATAATGGCGATATTCGCCAGTGTGGCCGCGCAGGCGACCGTATGCCCGCCATAGGTGCTGCCGGAACGAAATTCACAACCCGGCTTTTGACGGAACACCGCGGCAACCTTCGGGGTCGTCACGGTCACTCCCAAGGGGATGAATCCGCCGGTTAAACCCTTGCCCAGCGTCATGATGTCCGGTGTGACGCCCCAATGCTCGCAGGCAAACCATTTGCCGGTTTTGCCAAACCCGGTCTGGACCTCGTCGAAAATCAGTAGAATACCATGCTTGTCGCAGAGCGCCCGGACACCTGCCAGGTATCCTTGCGGCGGCATCGGATAGCCGGTGTTGGATCCGGGAAGCGGGTCCATGATCATGGCGGCAATCGATTCCGGACCTTCCTGCTGAATCAGCGCCTCTATCTCGCGCAACAGTTGCCGGCCATAGGTAATTGAATCCATGTTCGGCGGCCGGTCTCGCTCCCGGGCGGCGGACACAAACAAGCATCCGGGCAAGAGCGGTTCAAAGTATTCCCGGAACCATTTGAGCCCCGTGACCGACCCGGCGCCCAGCGTGGTGGCATGATAAGAATCCCGGCGCGCAATAAACTTGTAGCGGGTGCGCTGGCCGCGTTCCAGGTGATACTGGCGCGCCATCTTCATGGCGGTTTCGTTGGCCTCCGAACCGCTGTTGACGAAAAAGCTGACCGAAAGATCCCCAGGCATGATCGCCGCCAGTTTTCTGGCAAGCTCGATCAGCGGTACCGTGAACGCGTCCACATAATTTGGGAAAAATTCCAGGCGTTCCATCTGTTCCTTCACGGCCCGGGTGATTTCCGGGCGATTATGCCCGCACACCGTGGTGAGCAGTGTTGCAAAGGAATCAAAATATTTTTTACCGTCAATATCCCAGACATAACAGCCTTCCCCGCGCGTAAAGATCTTGGCCCCTTTGGCCAGTTCCTGGTTGCTTGCAAAATGGGGGATAATGAATTTCAAGGCGTCCCGTTTAAGCTGGGCTTTTTCACGATTGGAGCATTTTCTGGTTTTCATATGGATTCCTTATGTTGTTAATTGCTCAGATATCATATCAGAAAATATTTTACCACGGATATCACGGATTGCAGGCATGTGGTCTGTCAAGTTGTTTGAGTAAGAATTATTAATGTTTTTTCTTCAAACTCTTTCAGA